>CABQGZ010000069.1 GCA_902463835.1 uncultured Lachnospiraceae bacterium | reverse complement strand
TCCCGAACGATAGCCTGACAGGATGGTGGGAAGAAGAAAGTTTACAGTTCCGCTTTACCGGCGAAGAATACGCCTGTCAAAACTACAACTTGGTGCAGAATATCTTCTCACGCAATACTGGCATTCTGGAAACTGATGTACTACAAAACAAATGCGCCTTTATTCTGGGTTGTGGTTCCGTTGGAAGTTTGGTCGCTCTGGAACTGGCTCGTGCAGGTATCGGAAAATATGTCTTGGTTGATAACGATATTCTGGAATATCACAATCTGTGTCGCCATCAATGCTCCATTGTGGAAGTTGGCGAGTATAAAGTAGATGCGTTAAAACGCCGCATCTTGGAAATTAACCCAGCAGCTGAAATTGAAGCTATTGTTTCCACCGTAGAAATGCTTGACAAACCAGTTTTCGATAGCTTCTGCAAGAAAGACCAAACTGTGCTGATCGGTTGTGCCGATAACCGTTCGGCAGATGTCTATGCCAATTCAATATCCGTAATGTATGGTATTCCTTTTCTAAGCATCGGCTTTTGGGAGCGAGCTTTCGCTGGCGAGATATTCTACTATCTTCCAAACAAAGGAATGCCTTGCTATAAATGTGCATTGGGAGAGGGTAACTCTATGTCTCAACGCACATCAACGAATCGCAGACTATATACAAACGAGGAAGATCTCAGTAAGGTCAACTTTGAGCCTGGAATCTCCGTCGATATTAACTTCGTTACAACGGTTGGAATTAAACTGCTGTTGGATATATTCAACCTTGATAATGAGGGATATACCCCACGCCTTTTGCCGACCCTTACACAATACACCTTAGTCTGCAACACTAACAACCCAAAGATTGGTGGAGAAATGGCTGAGATTTTCAGCTATCCTCTGCAAGTTACAACATCATTGCAGGTGGGTCATGGCTTGAACTGTCCTCCTTGCGAATTTGAATAGAAAGGAGTGCCTGGGGATGGATGAACACAATACCGAGTTATACAATGCCAATTCTGAGTTCTATGTTTTACCCACAAACGAACCGAAAGAACCGTGGAATTGCAAAAAAACTCTGTATTCCTTGGTTACTATCTCATCCGCTATTGGTATCGGATTGCTGGTAGGATGTTTTTTCGCCCCGTGGCTATTCAACACGGCTGCACTATCTACAACCGGCACAACATTAGTAGGAGCATATTACTCAATCTTCGCAATTTTTGCTCCTTTCATCTTGTTTTGCTCATGCTTACATGGATGCAAGAAGTTCAACCGGAAACTATTTAGTGAGCGTGTTACCAACAGATTCACCGCCACAGATGTTCTCTATGCTATTCAAGCAATATGTATTAGCTTTTTGAAAACAGCGTTGATCTATTATTTAATTGCAATCTTTTCCTCTCCGATCGTCTTAATCGTGGTTGTCCTGATTGCAACCAACTCTGTTCTTAAGATTTTCAAATGGTAGGTGGTAAGCTATGGCACGATTACAAAACATTCTCGATGACTTTAACGAAGCGATTGCCGATGTAGCTGTTGCCTGGCAAGAACAGCGTGGCAATTTCACAGATAATAAAATAGAACAGTTTGGCACCAATATTTTACGCCCCATATCCAACGCCGGTGCCAAGCTCAACTTACAAGCGGAGCAGTTAGGATCTACACTAAAAAAATTAGCGGATCAGGGACTGATAGACCGCTATTAGGAGGGATGAAATTTGCAGCAAACTGGAATGAACACTTTATATACAAAGGTTTCCTCTGTGCGAGAACAGTTGATCCTTTTTGCGGGTCAAATGGAGTCTCTGGAACAGGACTACAATACAGTAGTTGCAGAGTTGAAAAACTCATTCGTTGATAGTAAGGCGTTCTGGGAAAGAACCACCACAGATAAGAAAGCGACTGCTTCTCAAAAAGCTGGGATAGCTTTGGAGAGACTTGACCAGATGGCAAGTGGGCTAAATCTTCTTGATGTACAGTTAAGCCAAGTAGACCAGAGCTATGCAAAAAGGCATGATGCGCTATCTATGGTCACTGCCCCGAATGTTACATATCAAACCGAAGAAGCCTTTTTATCTCGAATGGAGGAAATAGCAAAAGAAGCTAAAGCCATTGCTTCAGAATGTTCTCTGACTCTTAAAGCCCAACCGTTGCAAGAGTTCACAATGCTTTTTTCAGGAAAGAGAAAGCAGCTCTATGGGCGACTTGCAGAGTTAATTGCAGAGGGGAAATCTATAAGGGATCAGGCATACTCAACCATTCAAAAAAATCTGGCAGCTACCAATCAGCAGTTGGATGCTACCAAAGAAACAGAAATCGACAAGGCAGCTACCGAAACTGCCGATTTACTTGCGGCTTTAGAGGAACGACACACAGAAGAAATCACTTCTACCATTGCGTCCTATGAACTCTCGATTGAAAACTGCCTTCCGAGAAATGATATTGAAAACCTGCGTATTCTTTCTGACAGTGTAAGGACTCAAGAAATACTACCAGATACATTTTCTGAGTTTATCTCCTATGGCTCATACGGAGTGACATTAGGCGATGTCGCATACAATTCCTATGTCGTATCTCTTGTGAACCGTTTATACTACGGTTTTATCGAGAACCAGAATCTCTGCTTGCCAGCCATTCTGGATTTGAGAGAAAAAGCTAACTTCATGCTGTTCGACGAAAGCGAATCTATGAGAGTTCGCAGCGCAGTTAATTCTGTCATTTTCTCGTCACTGAAGAACCAGCCTGCATCGCACCAAAAGTTTATTCTTTTTGATCCTGAAGGACGATCCCAAGGCTTTGCTCCATATCTGGAGTTTATGCGTAATAACCCTGTTGTCATGTACAACAAGGTTTTTACAACTCAACAGCAGATACGAGAGCAGGTAGAAGAACTGTCTGCATTTATTGATGAGTTTAGTCAGACGAAGCTGGCAGATAGCTCTGATATTTTCGCATATAACAGAGTATCTGTTGAACGGCCGGAATCTCTAAAATGCCTTTGCTTGTTAAACTTCCCTAAAGGCTTTGATGAGCAGATGTTGGAGCAGCTTGCAAATATCGTCAAAAACGGAAGTAGTTGCGGCGTTCAGACGGTTATTCATTTTGATGAAAATGCAATTAGGAACTCCAGTAGCACAACTTACATAGATTTACTTGCAAAGATTAGAGAAAGCTGTATTTGCTTACAGCCATCCACTACCGGCTGGTATTCAGAAAACGGCATAAATTGGATGTTCAATCCTCAACCCACACAAAAAACAATGTTGGATTTCTGCGAATTGTATGCTTCCAAATATGCCGAGGTAACAAGTTCTATCCTGCCGATTACCAAGGTAATTCCCGAAAACGCTTGGTTTTCTGGCGACTCCAGTTCCCTCTTTTCTGTGCCGATTGGCAAGGACGAGAACGGAAGCATACAGTATTTGGAGTTTGGCGATCCTGTGTCAAAAGGCACATCGCATCACGCTTTGGTTACTGGTTCTCTGGGTTCCGGCAAGTCCACTCTGCTACACACAATAATAATGAGTACACTTGTGGCATATAGCCCGGACGAAATCAATTTGTACCTACTTGACTTTAAGAGTGGTACAGAGTTCCAGGTTTACGCAAATCATAAGATTCCTCACATAAAGGTCATTGCACTGGATGCAATGCAGGAGTTTGGACAAAGTGTACTGGATGAATTGGTGAACATGATGCAGGAACGCTTGGATATGTTCACGGAAGAAGCTAAAAATGGATACCCTGTCAAAGACATTGCCAGCTATCGCAAATATACAGGTAAAAAGATGCCCCGTGTACTTGTTGTAGCAGACGAGTTCCAGGTGCTGTTCAGTGAAGCCCACAACCGTCGTGTTGCAAACACTTGTGCTACCAGATTGGCAGATATAATTTCACTGTATCGAGTTTGTGGTATTCACTTCGTATTGGCTACGCAGACCATGAGCAGACTCCGTAACGGCTTCACGGTATCCCCTTCCACATTGAGCGAGATTTATGTCCGTATCGGTCTTAAATGCTCCGAACCCGAATGTAACCTGTTGTTTGGAGACAGTAACGCTAAATCGGCATTTGGAAAAATGGGCGATACGAAAGGAACCGCAGTCTATAACGCAGACTATGTGACAGAAAAGCCCGTTGGATTCAAGGTAGCATTCTGCGATACAGATACGCAGGAACGAATGTTAGAAGCTATCGAATCCCGTTATGGCTTAGTAGAAACGGCTACACCTACCAAGGTATTCATTGGCGAAACTGTTCCTCGCCTTTCCGAATGTTCTGGGTTCCACAATTTTGATAACCTCGAAGCTCTTTCAAATGTACCGGTTTATTTGGGTGAGCCAATCCGTATAGATCAGCCTGTCACACTCAATGTAAGCCGCATGAAGCGAAGCACATTGCTCATTGTAGGTAGTGAAAGACGCATGAGCGACCAACTTGTAGCTGTGTATATGAAAAATGCTATCAAGTCACAGCCGCACAAACTGGCAATGGCTACTGAGCAATCCGTGTATTTGTTTGACGGTCTCTCGATAATGGGTGAACCATTGGCAGATAAAGTATCCCGTGTAGTCAGCAACGGAGCTGCGGACATTAAGCTGGCAAAGGATGTATTTGATGTCCTTCCTTTAATCGACGAGCTATACGGTATCTATGAAAAGAGAAAACAACAGCGCTTGACCATGGGTGGGCGTAAATCTCAGTTCGCTACAATCCATATCGTGATAAACGATTTCCAGTGGATTGAGCCAATCGTCCTCATGCTTAACAATAAATCCGTAGATGATTTCCTGGTAACACAGAATGAACCAGCACCTGACTTCGGAGCTGATGGGGATGAGTTGTTCGGATTTGTTAATAAGCCACACAAAAACGACTTGGGCGGTGTTATGGATAGCTTTTTGGCAGATCTTACTCCTGCTAAAACCACAACCTCTAACATCTCCTACCACAAAAAACTGATGACCTTGATTGAATCTGGATACACCTACGGCTTCAATGTCGTAATGAGTTGTCCTGACTTTATTTCAATCAAAGAAATCATCTATGAGTGCATACCGAAATTTCAAAATCGTATTCTATTCTCTTTGAGCGACAAAGATGCAGACCGTATCATTTCCGAAGCACGAGTAGAAAATCTCAAGTCCAACATTGCCCTGTTTCATGATGGGGTCAACCCGGCTTATCAATTTAAGCCTTATGACATTATTTAAGAAAAGGAGTTGTAATTATGGCAGGAAAATCTTCCCCTGAAGCAATGGATCGTATGATCAACAACATCACAAAATTTATTCAGGTGCAGCAGAGTGTTGCCCAGTCTCTAAAAAGCGATTATATCGCAGTTGGTGAAGAATGGGATGACAAGCAGTATCAAAACCTGGGTGCCGTAATTGACCAAGCTGTTGCAGCCCTTTCCTCTAACTATGCAACGCTTTCCGAATGTACAACAAGATTGCAGGTTCTCAAGCGTATGCTGGAGGATTACCTTTCTCACCAGATTTAAGAAACGGGGTAAATCATGGGCAACGGAGTAAATACAAATATCGAAGCCCTGCACGAAATTAAGGATAGCTTAGTTCGATTTCAAGAGCGTATTGCTCCTTTGCAAAGTGAACTTACACAAGCGTTTCAGGAAATTGATGAACAACTTTCTCAAAGCGTAAAGCTTAAAATGAGACAGCTTGAAGAAAGACAACGCAGAGGAACAGACGAAGGACGAACAGACACCTTCGCTTGCGATACCTGCCCTGGAAAAATCCGACTTCTCATTCGCAGTGACACTACACATTGCCGAGAACAGGGATGTAACGGAACATTGCACAGAGTCTATACAGACCGCACCTATTCTTCAGAACAGCGTAGAAAAGACATAGACGAACTCGAACAACTTCGTCAAATGGTCAATAACTACAATCAACAGAAGAACGAGTTCCAGCATTTATTCGCATCGTTCTTCTCGTCTGAAGCAGGTAACGCTGATAGAGGTATTGCATCACTCGCCAGCTGCATCAGTATTCTGGAACAGTATTTAGGAACTACTATCTCGTTCAATGCAGGTCTCGAACAAGATGAAGCTAAAAAAAAACGCTAAACGCATCTGCGACAAACAGCTTAGACAGAGCGACAAACGGTGCTGTTGAAGTACCGCTGATGTCCGACCTCTCGGATTCGTTTATCGCAAAACTGCCGCATAGTCGTTCGGCTGCTGTTCATACGGCTTATGCCAAGGCACCTGACTATATCGTTTCGGCAATCAACCAACACTGTGACAAGCTCCGGTGTGTTAAAGATACCGAATACGAAACAGATTGCTATGGACACTATGTTTTGAACAGATATGGCATGAGAGTAAAAGAGTCTTGCCACTATTCACCGATGGAACATCATATAGCTATGCACAATGATATGACAGATGCTGAGTATGCAGATGTACTCCAGCACGAACTCGGACATTTCATTGATGATGTACTCGGGCGACCTTCAACCGGTGATAGGTTCCGACAAGCCTTTTCAGATGCCGCAGCAAGATATAGCACAGATACGCCCCACGGACGAATGATGCTAAACGATATGCTGGACGATGCGTTTTCTACCGGTGCTGCTTTTGACAGAAACATAACCGATATAATATCGGCTTTGACCCACAATAATCCTGTCGTGGTAAGACGCTTTACAGAAGAAGGTATCGCATATTACAGACACCAAAACGATTATTGGGATCGACAACTACGAGATGGCACCAATGCTGGCATGAGGGAAAAGGATTCTTTTGCAAATATATTTGCGATTGAAACCGGAAGCTATCGTATCTCTACAAACTTTGCTGAACGCTGGTTTCCACAGCTTTCCAAAGCTCTCAGAGATAGCATAGGAGGAGCATAAATGGATATGTATGAATTTGGCAAGGTGTGCCAGCCACTAAACAAAAAGTACAATGAACTGTTTGGGTATATTCCGCACCACGATGACTTTCCTTGCACAAGAGAAGAATATGTGGATGCTTTAACCCAAGCAATAACACAAAAGAAAGAAGTGTTCTATTTTCTCCCTGGGCTTTCAGGGGAAGTAGTAGAAATCTCTGAATAAAGGGGGAATAAACAATGGCAATTAGAATTGGTGAAGATGGAACAATCATTAACGGCGATGAAGTTATTTCAAGCAGCGGAACCGTCATTAGAGATGACGGAACTATTGAATCATCCAATATCGCAGTTAGCAATGTTCCGCAGAGAAGTTATGTGTCTCATGCTGCTCCCGTATCTCCGCTTGAAAATGGAGCCAATCGTCAGGCACAACCTGTTGAGACTGCACCAACGCCAGCAGTTCAGCCAGACCATAGAATGACTACTGCCACAACAAAAAGTATCGCTGATCTGGAATATGATTTGATGGTTGCAGAAGGTCATGCACGGGGAGCTGTTCCGAAAACACCGCTGATTGCAGCAATCGTTATGTTGCTTTGTGGCATTGCAATTCACCCGATATTCCTTATCGGTACAGCTGTTGCAGGTATTATGGTTTTCACTGGCTTCTCTAAAAAATCTTCTTATGAAGAAGAAGTACAGCGTATAAAAAACGAAATTAGTTCTCTCAAACAACGACAAAGATAGGAGGTGTTTAGATGTCTATCTACATTGACAAGATGAAAGATTTGCTTGATGCGAATACAGCAATCGCAATACAGCAACTCGAAAATGATAGTGCCACGGGTAATCTGGAAGCCACTTATCTTCTTGGCAAAGTGTATTTTGACGGAATCTATGCTGCTCCTACTGCTGATAGATTTATTCCGCTTTGGGAAAAAGGAGCATCAAATAACATTGATTGTCTCCGTTCTCTGGGTGACTGCTATTTCTTCGGCTCTGGGTATCCTGAGAGCAATGAAAAAGCCATTGAGATTTACAATGAAGTCATACGGAGAAACCCTAACGATCATCAGGCACTATGCCAGATTGGTCGTATGCACGGCCACGGATGGGGATTTACACAAAATATCCCCTACTCTATTACCTTGCTTGAAGATGCATGGAGAAAAGGTTCTGGCAGAGCTGCGACAGAAATCGGTTTGCTGTATATGTTTAATATGGAAAAAACCGTAGACAACATAAAAGCCGCAGTTAAATGGTATCAGCGTGGTGCTGAAATGGGTGATAGCAAAGGTTGTTATCGCATGGGTCTGCTCTATAAATGGGGTGATTATGGACTTCCTGAAAGTCCTAAAACTGCATACCAGTATTTTGTGCGTGGAAAAGAACTGAGTGATTGTCTATCCATGTTAATCACATCTACCGGTTGTGGTGTAGCAACGCCTGAAGAAATGAGAGCGTTTTTTGCCGAAGCAGAACGCAGAGCAAATTGGAATGATGCCGAACTTCAAGACGCATTAGGACAAGCCTACGCTCGTGGTTTGGGAGTTCCTGCAAATAAAGAACTGGCATCTAAGTGGTATGAAAAAGCGATAGAAAACGGAAACACCTTTTCTGAATATCAGTATGGAATGAAATATGTTCTGGGAACGGATGGGTTTGAAGTAGATCATCGCAAAGGATATGAATACCTTTCTCATGCAGCCCAAGCCGGTCAAACTTATGCAATGAAGCCTTTGGCAGAATTGCTTGATGATGAATACATCCCTGGGCTGTCTACAGAAGAAAGAAACAGCCAAATGATTTATTGGGTAGAAAACGGAGATGAATGGGCAGCAGTTACTCTTGGACGAAAATATGAGAATGGCTATTCACCAGTTCAAGTTGATGTCGCAAAGGCGATCTACTACTACCAGTTTGCCGCTGACCATGACATTGATATGGCCTATTTATCTTTGGGAAAGCTGTATATGGTTCCGGGCGAAACAGCAAATTACAAATTAGCTCACCGCTATCTTTCTCTTGCACAAGAAAAAACTACCATTGATTACTACCTTGGAGAAATCGAATTGTGTTATGGAAGGATGAATAAAGATGGCCTCGGTATTCCTAAGAACCTTGAAGAAGCATATAAACATTTTACAATAGCAGCTTCTAAAGGAAATACCGAAGCAACAGAGGAACTAAAACATTTCAAAAAAGGTCTTTTCGGATGGAAACTTATCTGATAAGAACAAAAATATGGAGGTGAAAATAATGGGAATGAGCAAATATACCGAGTTATACGGTCGTGTTATGAGTTATCTTAATGCTCAGGATTGGGAATCTGCCTACTCTCTCGTAAAAAACGGGGACTTGCAAGGCGACGGAAATGCAACCGCAATTCTGGCAGAATTCTATCTGCACGGAGTTGGTGTCCCTGAGGATGTTGAAACAGCCCTCGACCTGCTCGAAAGAGAAATTTCAAGGGGATGTATGGAAGCTGCGGATAAGCTTGGAAGCCTTTATCTGATAGGAGAAAAAGTTCCTCAAGATGACCGAAAAGGAGTTTCTTATCTAATTAAAGCAGCTGACATGGGTGATCCACTGTCCATGGGGAAATTAGCAACTGCCTATCTAAACGGTGATGGCGTTGCACAAGATTATGCCAAATCATTGGAATGGGGGCAAAAAGCAGCAAAACTCGGAGATAAAAACGGCATGGAAATTGTCGCAATAATCTACGATGACGGACTTGGTGTCTACCGAGACCCTATGCAAGCGGCACATTGGTATCGTGAATGCTTGCAGCAAGACCCCGACAATACATTCGATATGTATCGCTTAGTTGTTTGTCTTGCAGATCCTTTCGAGGACTTTAATTTGCATCCTGATTATTCCATGTTGGAAGAAGCCTTTTCTTGGGCAAGCAAAGGCGTAGAAAAAGGCGATCTGGACTGTCACATGATGGTTGCTTGGTTCTACGAAACCGGCAAAGTTGTAGACCAGGACTTCAGCATGGCATACAAATATTTCAAGATTGCCGCAGACAATGGACATGAAATGTCTATTGAACTTATCAAGCGTTACAGAAGAAATATCTTCGGTAACTACTATCTTCCGCAGTAAACGCCTATGGCGATACTGAATAAAAAAATCTACCATAAAGGAGAGAAACATTATGATTAAAGCTGACACTTTGAGAGAGTTCCGCCCTTCCGTTCGCTACAAAGACGGTAGCGGTATCACACTCCAGACCGTGCAGAGCGCCATCAAGGACGCCGCTCAGAGCATGGGTATCCCTGTTGCTTTCTATGCAGAGCAGGTTAAGTCCGGCGGTCTGTTCAACTCCTCCGTTGAGGACTGCATTGTTATGTACCACCCTGAACACCAGAACGACTACTTCAAGTTCTGCATCCGTGTTGGTCGCCAGGGCACCTACGCTTTCGTTTCTGTCAACGACTTCGGTCAAAGCAAGCAGATGAACAAGGCATCCTACGCAGAGAACTACAAGGCTGATCGCAAGGGAAAGAGCATGAGCTACAAGGTTGGCTCTATGATCGGTCAGGGCGTTATGACCCTCGGCAAGAGCAAGCAGAAGCTCGAAGAAGAGCAGATGTACTACCAGTGCGTGTTCGACATTTTCGACGAAATCATCGCCTAAGACAGTTTGTTGCTCTGAAAACTACTTAATGAGTGCCAGGGCAATGCAGCGTTTCGCAACATTGCCCTGGCGCTTATTTTTCAAGTGTTAATTTCTGACTTTTGAACTTTTCCACGGAAATCTTTTTCTAAAG
>CABQGZ010000068.1 GCA_902463835.1 uncultured Lachnospiraceae bacterium | reverse complement strand
GTATCATACTACAAGAATTCAGGTCTGTCAAGTGTTTTTTCTTGACAGACCTGAAATTTTTGCAACAATTTTTGCAACAGTTCAACCCACACCATATCTACACTCCGTTTCGGTCGGCACTAACCAGCTACCGTATATATTTTTTCCAGCGTGAAATCCGTCAACAGCTTGTCTCCGGAAGAAAAGTTCATGTCGTAATAATAGTCATCGCCCTTCTGTGTCCATCTGCTGCCCTCCGCCTGGAAATCAGGAAACACGTTCTCCGCCTTCGCTCTTGTCATCTCACTGGCCGGCACGCCCGAAAACACGATCCGATCCAGATCTGCCTTCTCTCCGCCGGACAGATGGAACTCCATCTTAGCAATCACAGCTTCTCCGATGCGAACCTCCTTCTCATCCGTGACCAGAGCAACCTCCGCATAGACATCATCCGTGATCCAGATCCGTATCCCCGTATAATAAGACCCCGGCTCCAGCTCTGTATCCGGATCAACCTCATAATGTTTGACTTCATTGTTCTTCGTCTCCGCCACAGTAACCTTTAATCCATCATCCAAAAGCGTCTGCACGGTACTCTCCCCCACCCGTATCTCCTTCCCGTCCACGGAAACAGGATACAGCACCTGCTTTGTATTGGAATCCTGTCCATCCCCCGGCTTCTCCGGCTCTGAATTAATTCCCAGCGAACAACCTGACATCAGCATCAGAATAGCGCACACTAATATTCCTACTTTCCCAAACTTTTCCATCTTCCGCTTCCTTCTTTCATAGCAAAATTTACCACTATTCTACTACATGTCCCTCATAGTTTCAATTAAGAAAATGTAAAAGTTTTTCTAATAACTAACACAAGATAACTGTTCACAGGCGTCTGACTTAGGGCTACCCTTTTCCCCGGGGCGACCCTTAAGCAATAATCTCCCCTTGAACAGTAACAATTTTGTAGAAATCAATCCAACACCGAAGAATTGTACTCAATGGCGGCAATGTTGTCCCCATCTAGGATAAAGCACAGCTTCATACCGTCCTTCTCAAAGGCGATGCGTCCCTCCGTCTCCTGATAATCGTTGCCATAGACCTCAATTACTTTGTCCTTGGTCATGGACAAATCAACGCCTTCCGCAGTGGCTACTGTATCATCCTTTAAGATGACGCATGCCACCAGATCCTTGTCGCCGTCAGGATATGTCTCCACCGTAAAGCCGGAATAAGTATACAGCTTGGCGATTCCCTGTGCCGCGCAGCTGGGCTCCTCGAAATATTTCGCCGGCTCGCCAAGCGCTTCCGCTATCAGTGCCATGTCGGTATCTACTGCAATCTTTGTGCCCTTTGTCTCAAATACGTAGCCCTTCGCCGTGCCGTTCACCTTTTGGTCATTCTGCTGCTCCTTGTTTCCCGATTCCTTCGTTCCTTCGGAACCACAGCCAGCAAACAACGCTGCCGTCATCAGGACTATGAGCAGTACAGCTGCATATTTCTTTGTTCTTGATCTCATTATAATCTTCCTTTCTTTCTGTTGCTTTTTATTACACATCTCCACCGTTTTCTATCTTCATCCCTGCAGTGGAAGGGTTGGCGGACTATTTGTTATCAGCAGACTCTAATGCCTTATTCTGTGCCTCTATCTCCGCGTCATACCGGACTCGCTTCAACGTCCAGTCCTTCTCCAGCTCCTCCTCGCCTCTGCGGCTCTCTAGCCCGCATTCGTCCGTCAGTATCTTTCCAAAGTAGGCGGACATCTTCTCAGCGCCGGACAGATTCAGATGAAGGCCGGAATCGTAGGTGTCCGTGTTGAAATCAAGACCGATCTCATCCGTCACCTCCAAAAAGTTATAATACTTCAAGTCGTGCGCTTTGGCATACTCCTCCATCTGCTGATCCCACTGCTCATACCAGTAGGGATAGAGGCTTGGGGCCTTCACCAGAACCAGCTCCACATCATTCTTCTCACACAGCTCCACCATCTTGTCCAGATAGTAATAGGCATTGTCACCGAAGCGGTAGTCTGCCAGCGCCTTGCCCTCCGGCACATCCTGGGCGGCCCGCACATCCACCCGCATGTAATATCCATTGTGAGTCACCTTGTCACGATTCCAGAAATACTGGAAGTCCTCCGCCGTCAATGCACTCCATCTGGAGTGATACCGAAGCAATGGGAACACGTAATCCATAAAGCTTTCCTCCTCGGTCATGGACGCCTTGATACTGCCAAGCTTGGACTTTGACCAGCGCATTCCATCCAGCGTCATCCGGTTGTAGGTCTCCTTCTGGGGCTCATTGTACTTCATGGACAGCACGTTGAACACCACCACCTTGGGCTTCTCATAGGCAAAGGTCTCCTCCATCAGATAATAGGACTGCCAGATCAGCTGCTGTGCGGTTCCCCGAATGTAGCTGTTGATCCCGTACTCCTCCCACAGTACCATGGGAGAAAAATTCTCATATAATTCGCAGTCCCCGATGAATATCACATCGTGATCCTTCTTCTCATCGTAATACTCCGACACCATGGCTCCCTCCACCACACCGCTCATGTACTTCGGCATCAGCAGACGCTGCAGCAGATACAGAGCAAGTACGATTATGGAGACGGTCAGCAGCACGCATACTGCCATTCTTTTCTTTGATTTCACACGTTTCATCTTCTACCTCCGTCGCTAAAACTGGTTATAGATAAACTGACTGGCATCATAACCAATCCCATAAGCGCCCCACAGAAGCACCATCAGAAACAATCCAAACCATACTGCGAACCGCAGTCCGTATGGCTTCGCGGCAATTTTTTCCCGGACAGAGCCCCTCCTCTGCACCAGGCTAACACCCAAGAGCAGTAAGAATCCGATCAACAGTATCACATAATCCACTGCTGCCAGTCCCAGGTTCATCATGCCCCCGGTAAACAGTTGATTCCAGTTGAAGTCCGTAAACATAGTGCCAAACATGCGGAAGGTAAGCGGCACATCCCGGTAACAGTCAAAGGTGCGAAGACAGCTCATCAAAAGTACCGTACGCACCACCATAAACAGCCGCCAGAAAAAGGTGCCCTTCACCGGCACATGCTTATGAAACCAGCGATAACAGGGCTCCAACTCCTGGGACACCATGATGACCACATAATTGGCCAGTCCCCAGACAATAAAATTCCAGCTGGCTCCATGCCAGATTCCCGTGGCAAACCATACCACAAAGCAGGAAAGGTAGATGGTCACACGCTTTCCCACCTGCTCTCCCAGATGCCTTCTGGAGAATTTGCTTAGGCGCAACATGGGCTGACACACGGAGATGGGATAGAAAATGTAATCCGTGAACCAGCTGCCCATGGTAATATGCCAGCGGTTCCAGTATTCCTTGATATTCTTGGAAAAATAAGGCCGGATAAAGTTCTCCGTCACCTTGATTCCAAGCACCTGAGCGATACCGATGGTGATGTCGATTCCTCCGGTAAAGTCCGCGTACAGCTCCAGCGCGTAAAACAGCATTCCCACAAACACCCAGGCGCCACGGTAGGTATCCGTATCCCCGATAATGGTATTCACCGCCACCAGGATTCGATCCGCGATCACCAGCTTCTTAAAGAAGCCCCAGAGAATCCGCTGAAGGCCGAAGGCCACCGTCTTCCCCTGGAATCGGTGTGGTTCAAACAGGGAGGCCGCCAGATTGTCAAAGCGGCTGATAGGACCCTGAATCAGTTGGGGGAAAAAGGAGACAAACAGCGCCAGCTTAAAGGGATTCTCCTCCGCTCTGTATTTTCCCCGGTATACGTCGATGGCATACCCCATGGTCTGAAATACATAAAAAGAGAGGCCTAAGGGCAGCGCGATATCAAGAAAGGACAGACGCGCCTCGCTTTTCACCATTCCCAGGATGCCATTGATATTGTAAATTGCAAAATTGGTATATTTTACCACTGCCAGCATTCCGATATTGAGGATCAGACACGCAAGCAACAGTCTCCACTGTTTCTTTTTGCCGATCTCCTTGTAGGCTTTGCGCTCCTCTCTTGACAGCTCCTTCTTGTGCTCCTTCAGCCAGGCATCCTGAACGTCCTTCGATCTCTGGATCCTGCCCACGATCACATAGGTAGATACCGTGGTGAACAGAATGTAACACAAGTTGGCGGGTCCGCTGAAAAAATAAAACACATAGCTTGCCATAAGCAGCATGGGCCACTGGAACCGTCTTGGCAGCGCATAATACAGAACAAATACAATCAAAAGAAACAACAGGAATTCATAAGATGTAAACAGCACGGCTTAATCCTCATCCAGCAGGCCTGCGATCAGCCGGCACAGCGCATCCACAGAATTAAAGTTCTCCGGAACAATCTTGTCTGCAGAGATCACCACGTCAAATTCATCGTTGATCTCAGATATCAGGGTAATGATATCAAAGGAATCAAGCACCTTGCTGTCCACCAGCGTGTCACAGCTCTCAAAATCCTCATCTGGATGCATCTCCTCCAGAATCTCTAATAATCCACTTCTAATTTCTTCCATTTTCTTTTCCTCACTTTTTATTCTTAGTTTCCTTAGCCTCCGCCAACTCCTTCAGCCGCTTCCGATCAATCTTTCCATTGGCGGTAAAGGGTAATTCTTTCAGCGCTTCCACCCGATTGGGTATCATATACCTGGGCAGCTTCTCCTTCAGCCATGCTACCAGTTCCTTCGACGCAATATCGCCCACATAGTACAGCACAATCTTGCCTTTCGTGTCATCGTAGACACAGCCGCACATCTTCACACCGTCAATTCCGTTTACATTCGCCTCAATCTCACCCAATTCAATGCGATGACCCATGTGCTTGATCTGGTAATCCTTTCTTGACACAAACACCAACTCGCCGTACTCGTTATATCTGCCGATATCGCCGGTTCGGTAAATAATCTCCGGGTAAGCTGTATTCAGCGGGTTCTGCACAAAGGACTCCGCTGTTTTTTCCGGGTTATTATAGTATCCCAGGGTAACAGAGGTTCCCCGGATACAGATCTCCCCTTCCTCCGCCAGCTGATTCTTTTCATCCAGCAGAAGAATCTGTGTATTGGCAAAGGGATGTCCGATGGGAATCGGCTCATTCTCCATAAGCTCCCGCTCTACATGATAATAACAGCACATGCCGGTTCCTTCCGTAGGACCGTAGAGGTTGGTAAAGGAAGCCTCCGGCAGAGTCTGCCTCCAGATGCGGAATTGTTTCATAGGGAATACCTCACTGCCGAATGCAATCGTCTTCAGGTACTCTGGCTTTACCGTCTGGAATGTCCCAAAGGCAGAGATCATGGTCAGCGCGGAGACCACCCAGCATATGGTATTGACCTTGTGTTCATTCAAAAATTCCACCAGCCTCACCGGGAACAGAAACAGGCTCTTGGGCACGATATAGGTGGTGGCGCCGAACTTCAGCGTCGGGTAAATCTCCTTCAGGCAGGCGTCAAAATACAATGGTGTCTGATTGGCAAACACGGTGTTCTCATCGAATCCAAGTGTCTCCGACAGCTGCTCAATATAATCGATCACGGACCGGTGACAGGCTGCCACTCCCTTGGGCACCCCGGTGGAACCGGAAGTAAATACAATATAGATGGGATCTATGTCCAGCGCTCTGGCACGAATGTCACCCAGCGCTTCTGTATCCTCCGGCGTCTTTATCATCTCGTCGTACAGGCAGATCTCTCCGTCAAAATGGAAGGCTTCCGCTTTCTTCTTCGTTTTGGCATCGCAGATGATCAGCGGGGCTCTACAATTCTCAAGGATCAGATCAATCCTGCTTCGGGGCATCTCCTCGTCGATGGGCACATAGAAGCATCCCGCCGTGATCACTCCGAAAAAGGAGATGATTGTCTTTGGATGCTTATCCATAAATACCACCACCGGTTTACGGTAGCAGCCCTTGTTATGGATATAGGTTCCGACAGCCCTGCTCTGATGGTAGACCTCCCGGAAGGTAAAGCCTTCGGATTCATTGGCGAAGGCGACCTTATCTGGTAACTTTTTTACAATATCATCCAGATAGTTTAATACATGATTCTGCATGAGGCTTTGTTCCTGCCTTTCTAAACTATATGTAATCATGATTGCTGCGCAATCACGCGTTACTCTGTGATCAGGTTCTCGTACTCGTTCTTAAGCTTACCGCATATTTGTACCGAACATTTTGCCAGTACCTGCATGGCATCCAGGTATCCGGGACCAATCGTTTCATCCCGGCGAATCATAGACAGCTCTGTACAGCCCAGGATGATCACCTGGGCGCCGCCCCTGCGAAGCTTCCCCGACACCCGCCGGAACCGTTCCATTTCCGCCGGCTCCCCCGCCTTTACATTCTGGTAGATCAGATGCATGACGTCCTGCTGCCCTTCTTCGTCTGGAAGAACCACCTCGATCCCAGCCTCCGCAAGAGAGGTCTGAAACAGACCGCTTTGGACAGTTCCATCGGTGGCCATCAGCCCGACTTTGCCGATATGTCTCTCCTTTAGATATCCGGCTGTCTCTTCTATGATATTGATGATGGGAACCGGTATCTCCCGTGACAGCTGCTCGTAAAAATAATTTGCTGTGATACAGGGGATGGCTATCACCTGGGCGCCGTTTTCCGAAAGCTTTTTCCCGACAGCCGCCATAGGCGTTCCCGGATCCTCGCTGCTTTTTCCTAAAATATAACTTGTCCTGTCCGGAATAGAGGGACAATTGTGTATCAGCATCTCAATATGCTCCTGATCTGTCACGGCCTCTGTCATCTCTATGACCATCTGCATGAAAAATGCTGTAGCCATGGGCCCCAGACCGCCAATCACACCTAATGTTTTCATATTGCCACTCCCATCACTTTATGTCCGGATACTGGGACGGATCATAGTTGTGACTGTCATTGTGGGTTCTGGAATAAGCCATGACCTCCTCATCGGTACAGTAGAAGAAATAATGGCCGTCTTTTCTCCTGGTATTGTCAAAATGATGCCAGCCCTCCCCGATATCGATCAGGTTCCAGTAATGCTCCGTCTGAGCCGGGATCTTTGCAATATCCATATTCTTGATCCCTGCCCGGTTCAGCAGGCATTTGGATGTGGAGGCATACACGAAGCAATCGCCTTTGTGCTCCACCAGCCCGCGGTATGCTCCCTGAATCCAGTCCGTCTTAGGAGTGTGATCCGACCAGGCCACATTCTCATGAACCCAGAAGAAAATTGCCTTCGCCTTATCATACTGGCTCATATCATCTGTTATAATCTCTTTTAAAAGCTTATCCGCCTCCGCATTTACAAGATCCTCGGTGGCAGTGTCCACACCAGCCACCACCACGTGCACAATCGTGGAAATCTGGGACTCATTTCCTGCCCTGTCCGCTGCAATATAGGTAATAGGATAGTCTCCAACCGTCAGAAGATCCACCTGGCTTGTATCCACCGTCAGCTGGACGTCCTCATCCATATTGTCGGTCACCATGATATCTCTCTTATAGGCTACACTGCCGCCGACGGGAACCGTAAGTTCCTTCACTCCCTGAATTACCGGAGATTCTGTATCGATGACACCAATCACATACTCAGCCATATTCGGGAATCCTGTCACCGCTGTGGTAAGCTCCTGCCGATCTGCCTTCTGTTCCTGAATGAGAAACAAACAGCCTGCAATGATTCCGATGAACAGCAGCAGCACCCATATCATTTTGGCAATCAACCGCCTCCGCCGTCTTCTGGCCCTCTGCATTCTTCTGCTCTCAACTCTTTCACTCACATGCTCATCTCCTAATTCTTTTCAAAATACTTTTTTGTAATAATAACTAAAAATGCACATGATGTTTTCCTCACTTTGCACGTTTCATACAAACCACTTCATTTTACCACAAGTATTTTTACAATTCAATCCTTCGAAAAAGAAAAAAGGAGTTTTAAAGAACAATTTTACAACTTCCTGATAGATTATTTACACTATGATATACATCTTTCGCACAATGTGTCGATTTCTCCCGACACCACACGATCTCTACGCTTCTTCTACTTCCTCCCCACACCAGAATCGATCCAGATTCTGGTGCAGATTCTCTCTGCCACATGTTTGATATCCTTCCCACTCCCTTGGAAAGAGCTGCTGATAATCATATTGTAAAAAGCGTTCATCCAAAAGCAGAATCACGCCCCGATCCCGAACAGTTCGTATCACTCTCCCCGCCGCCTGCATAACCTTGTTCATGCCCGGATACCGGAATGCATAGTCAAAACCGCTCTGGTTTTTGGCATCATAATACTCCTTTAAGATTTCCCGCTCGTTGCTGACCTGAGGCAACCCGGTGCCCACAATCGCAGCTCCGATCAGCTGCTCATTTTTCAGGTCAATCCCCTCCGAAAAAATGCCTCCCATCACGCAGAATCCCACCAGAGCCTGCTCTCGCCCCACTGCAAAAGCTTCCAGGAAAGTCTCCCGCTCCCGCTCACTCATGCCCGGACGCTGTACCAGATATTCCACCGCCGCCGAGGTGTCCTCCTCGGGTATATATTCACACCATCCCGGACACTGTGCAGCACAGATGTCAAGCACCTGCTCCAGCAACCGGTAAGAAGGAAAGAACACCAGATAATTTCCCTTTTTTGCAGCAATCATACATTGAATGTAGTACGCGATCCGCTTGAATTCCTCTCTGCTGCGCCTGGTATACTTGCTGCTCACATCATTGGCCACCAGAATCAGACTCTGCTCTCTTGCAAAAACAGATCTGGCGTACACCGCGTAATTGTCCTCTCTTGCACTCAGCAGCCCCTTATAATATTGGATGGGCAGAAGCGTCGCAGAGAAAAACACCGCGCTCCGCCCTTTGTCCAGACAGGATTGCAGATTCACGGAAGGATTGACGCAGTATAGCTTCACCATAAACCGTCCATCCTCCTCATGCTGTGTATAGACCACATAATTCTCATCCAGTCTCTCATGCATATTCAGGAAATGACGCAGCTCCAGATAGAATTCCAATACGCGCTTTTTCTCCGGCACCTCCATATTCATCTGCAGGAATTCATCCAGCACAGCCCCAAGGTTCATCAACGCAAAAATCAGGGATCCCACATTGGGAAGCACCTTGTACCTCTCACATTCCCGCTTTAAGACCAGCAGCTGCTTGTTACATTTATCCAGACTCTTTGCCACCTTCCCGGAATAAGCCTTCAGCAGCTTCTTCATCTCCAGAAAGCTTTCCTTATATAATGTGGCGCTGTACATCTCTCTCCCCCGCTCCACCAGGTTGTGAGCCTCATCGACCAGAAAAATATAATCCCCCTTCACTCCCTCGGCAAAAAAGCGTTTCAGATACACGTTGGGATCAAACACATAATTATAATCACAGATGATGGTGTCCATCCACATGGAAGCATCCAGACACATTTCAAAGGGACAGACCATAAAACGTTCCGCCTGCTCCAACAGCACCTCCCTGGTCACATCTTTCTCATGCAAAATCAGATCAAAGACTGCATCGTTCACCCGATCGTAATGGCCGGCCGCATAGGGACAGTGAACCGGATTGCATTCCATCTCATCGCAGAGGCAAAGCTTCTCCTTGGCAGTAATGGTAATTACGCTGCCCCGGTATCCTCTCTCCCGCAAGAGATCAAAAGCCTCCTTGGCCACGGTCCTGGTAATGGTCTTGGCGGTCAGATAAAAAATTTTCTCTCCCAGGCCTTCCCCCACTGCCTTGACGGCCGGAAATACCGTGGAAATCGTTTTGCCTGTTCCGGTGGGCGCCTGGATAAACAGATTTTTCTTGCGGCTGATGGTCCGATAGACCCCAACCGCAAGCTCCCGCTGCCCTTCCCGATAGGGGAAAGGAAATTCCAAGCCCTGAATGGACTCCTGCCGCTCCTTCTTCGCTTCATACTGAAAATCTGCCCATTTCCGGTAGGCTTCCATCAGCGCCAGAAACCACTGTTCCAGTTCCTCCATGGAGCAGTCCTGGTGAAAATACCGGATCTCCTCGGTGTCCAGGTTACAGTAGGTCAGCTGAACCTGGATCCTCGTAAGTTCTTTCTGTTTTCCGTAGATATAGGCATAGCACTTCGCCTGAGCCAAATGAACCGGAACCGGCTCCGTAAGACTGTGCACATCCTGATAGATACCCTTAATCTCGTCTACCGTCACTTTCGGGTGCTCGGGCTCCTCGTTCTGCACTTCCTCAATCATAATTCCGTCCGCTCGTCCTTCAATGACTAACATGTACCGTTCCAGATCGTATTCTATTTTTAAGGGCACTTCCGCATGATAGGATGCCCCCATTCTCCGCTGTATCTTCCGATGGATCCGGCTGCCCTCCTGCATGGCTTCCTTCTGTGCCGTCCGTCCATGCCGGTTGTCAATGTCTCCGGATTTCAAAATGAACTCCACCAGATTTCGTACTGAAATTCTAACCTGTTCCATATGCCGCTCCTAAGGATGTTACTGAAAAAATCTTCCCTAAGTATATCAAACAAATGTTTGTATGTAAATAGAAAGGACCGACCTTTTCCTAAAAAGCCGATCCTCCCAGACCTATAAGTCATACTTCACCATTATAATCCGACTGTTTTCTGTCTCCCGCAAAGTCTGCTATATCGCCGCATATTTTTCAATGACATGCTCAAATTCCATATTATCGCCCCAGTACTTTACTACCAGTTCCTTCGACAAGCCAAGGCTCAGCATGCCCAGTAATGATTTCGCATCCACAACAATTCTCTGATC
>CABQGZ010000067.1 GCA_902463835.1 uncultured Lachnospiraceae bacterium | reverse complement strand
AGGCGGAGGTGATCGGCAAGGCATGTCCGCTGTTCGTTCCTCTGGTGGAGGAGGGCTGGCGTAAGGATCCTATCACAGTGGAGATCGCAAAGCGATATATGGCTTCTTTTCTGCAGTCGGGAATCGATACCCTGATCATGGGGTGTACACATTATCCGTTGCTTCGATCCACGCTGCAGGGGATCATGGGAGAAGAAGTGACGTTGGTGAACCCTGCATATGAGACGGCCAGAGGCTTGAAGGAGCTTCTGGAGGAGCAGAAGCTTGTGAATGACGGCGCCGGGGAAGCAGCAGGGCTGCAATATCAGTTTTACGTCAGCGACGCCGCGGAGAAATTCAAGGATTTTGCCAATTCGATTCTGCCCTGCGAGATTGAGGAAGCACGACTGATACATATAGAGGAGTAGGATTATGACGAAGGATGTTTTGCTGACCATCAGTGGTCTGCAGTTTTCCAATCAGGAAGACGCCGGGGATGCCGTGGAGGTCATTACCCCCGGGGATTACTATAAGAGGAACGATAAGCACTATGTGCTGTATGACGAGGTTATGGAGGGTTTTTCCGGCACCACCAGAAATATTATCAAGATTGCCGAGAATTCTCTGGATATCACGAAAAAAGGCGTTGCCAACGTCCATATGGTCTTTGAAAAGAACAAGAAGAATGTGACTTACTATTACACACCCTTTGGAAGTCTGCTGATTGGCATTGACGCCAAGCGGGTGAAGATTGCGGAGACAGATGAGAATATTGACGTGACAGTCAATTACGATCTGGAGGTCAACTATCAGTTTCTGGCTAACTGCAATATTACCATGAATATCAAGTCCAAGGAAGCGAAAGATTTAACAGGAGGTTTTTTATGAGAGTAAGAAAAGCAATCATACCGGCCGCCGGCTTGGGAACCAGATTCCTACCGGCCACCAAGGCACAACCCAAGGAGATGCTCCCCATTGTGGACAAGCCTACCATTCAGTACATCATTGAGGAGGCGGTAGAAGCCGGGATACAGGACATCATCATCGTGACCGGTCGCAACAAGCGTTCCATTGAGGATCATTTTGACCGTTCCATCGAGCTGGAGCTGGAGCTGGAGCGAAGCGGCAAGGAAGAGATGCTTGCCATGGTAAAGGATATCTCTGAGATGGCCAATATCCATTACATACGTCAGAAGGAACCGAGAGGACTGGGTCATGCCATTCTGGCTGCCCGTCATTTTATCGGAAAAGAGCCCTTCGCGGTGCTGTTGGGAGACGATGTAGTCATCTCTAAGAAGCCATGTCTGGGACAGATGCTGGATGTGTTCAATGAGTACCGCACCTCGATTCTCGGCGTTCAGACAGTTGCCCATGAAGTGGTGAATAAATACGGTATCATCGCCGGAAAACAGGTGGACGACCGCGTGTATAAGGTGCGTGATATGGTGGAGAAGCCGGCTGTTGACGAGGCACCCTCGGATGTGGCTGTGCTGGGCAGATATATTATAACCCCGGAGATCTTTGATTTCCTGGAGACCCAGGACGCAGGTAAGGGCGGTGAGATCCAGTTGACAGACGCGCTGAAGCGCCTGGCGAAGGAGCAGGCTATGTACGCCTACGATTTCAAGGGACATCGCTACGACGTGGGAACAAAGGCCGGATTCATCCAGGCCAATATCGAGTTCGCACTGCGCAATCCCGAGCTTCGGGACGAGATGAAGGAGTATCTGGACGCGCTGCATGACAATATGGACGGGATGCTGGAATTCGAGTAGAAACTGCGGTCATATCGTAGTGGGAAAGAAAGCGCCCGAGGTATGCCCGGTGTGTGCACATCCACAGGCATATATCCAGATGAAAGCGGAAAACTACTAAGAGACAATACATATGGTGTTGGTGGGGCTGTCGAACGGAATGGTTCTTCAGCCCCTTTTTATGTATGGAAATTTATCTAAAACCTTGAAAATAAGTGGAAATTCTTTTTCAAAAGACACACTATAATGTTAGAAAAATTGCTTTATTTCACTAATATTACACGCCGAATCATGAAAATGATTGTCAGTTCACAGGAGTTGTGCTATGGTAACGTTAGAATAGAAAGAGGGGGAAGCGGGATCGTGGTAAAGGATACGGTGCACTATTACAAGGACATTTTATTGGCGGACAGAGATAAAGGTGTAATTGATAATGCAGTGTTTCAGAGGCTTTCAGCAGGATACCACTTTGAGCCTCATATGCATCCCACGGTGGAGGTAATCGTCTGTCTGAAGGGAAAGAGCGAGTTGACCATATGTCAGTCCACGGTGGAGCTGGAGAAGGGGAACTATGTAGTGGTATTCCAGAAGCATGCCCATGGCTTTGATGTGCTCGGTGATGAGGACTGTCTTATTTTGCAGATACACTTTTACCCGGATGTTTTTACAGAATTATTTAGCGACACATTGCGGGACAAGGAGTTGTTTTTCCTGCTGGACGTGGCCCTGGAACGGAAGACCTATATTACAGGCGTGTGTTCGGAACAACTGTACCACGGCGTCTATTACGTTTGCGAAGAAGCGAGGAATAAGAAGAAGAACCATCACAAGCTGATGGATCTGTATTTTGCCCAGATTGTGCTGCTGCTGTCAAGAGATATGGCGGAGACGAGAAGTGATAAAGTGCTGAAGAACCGGCATCTGCTCAGTGCCTTTGAATATATCAAGGTGCATTATAAGGAAAAGATCACCGTGGAAGAGATGGCGAATTACTGTGGAATCTCTGCGCGGCGCCTGGGAGAATTGTTCAAGAACCATTGGGGAATGAGTATCTCTACCTATATTCTCTATTTTCGCATCAATAAAGCCATCGAGCTTATGACGGAGGGGAAGCGGACGTATACGCTGACGGAGCTTGCGCTGGAAGTGGGCTTTGGAAGCCTGCAGCATTTTTCCAAAGCGTTTAAAACGACCATGAACATCTCGCCTGCAAAATATTTTTCCCATCTGGCAAAGGGAGAGTAAAGAGACCGGGAAAGTGGCAGTGACGAGATAAAATAGCACAATAGACAGCAAGAAAACTAAAAATAACAGCAAGATAACGAAAGGTTTCCGCGAAAACACATGATACAATATTTGTTAAAACAGGAGGGCGGAACAGATGAAAAAAACATCTCGTTATAGAAAAAAGCGGCTGAATAAGTGGAAGATTGCGTTGGCTGGAGGCATCGTGGCAGCGATTGCCATTATCGTTGTGGTGATCGTGGTGATTCAGAGAAAGGAATCCATGCCAAAGCCGGTGATCGCGGTGAACGGCAGCCCAGTCTATGAAGAAGAGTACGATTTGCTGTTCAAAGATAATCAGCTGAAATATGAGGGAGAACTGTACGAGCAGCTGCAGGTGCCGGAAGGGCAGGAGCTTATCACCTATCTGGACAATGACGAAAAGCGGTACCAGGAGCTGCTCACAGAACGGCATATACAAGCCCTCACCGAACTGCGGGTGCAGCAGGCGCTGGCCAAGGAGTATGGCGTTCTGGAAAAGTCTTTTTCCTATGAGAACCTGAAGCGGGAAATGGAACAGGAGAATGAGGAGCGAAAAAAGAAGATTGCCGCCGGAGAGGTGGTCTATGGCGTAACGGAATTCGATATGGTCACCTATTATGGTCACTTTATGAGCAGCCTGGCTGCGGATACGCTGCGGGCGATTCCGGATGAGGTGCTGGAGGTGGCGGAGGATAAGGTAGAGGATTATTATCAAAGCAAGACGTCGCCGGTGCTGTTGGAAGGAGAGCGGCAGAAGTATACCATTTATGATGTGGGCAGCCTTATGGTTGCCACAGAGGAGGAAAGAGACTCTATTTTGGCGGAGGTTCAGGCGGAACTTGCTTCCGGTCAGGATAGAAATGTGGATCGGGACATTTACAGCCTGAGGGCGGAACAGGTGCAGTGGGGCAATGATGAACTGCGGACGCTGGTTCGTCAGGGGAGCGATGTGGAAGCCAGGCTGCTTGCGCTTGAAGCGGGGGAGGTCAGCGAGATGTTCTATACCGGGGAGACCTGGCTGGTGGCCCGCTATGATGGGGTAGAGAAGGTGGCCTCCCTTGGAGAAGGGGAGAGAAGCATTCTGCTGGAGGAGATGCGCCAGGAGGCATATCAGAAGCTGGTGGAGAAGCTGGTTTCGGAGGCAAAGGTAAAGCGATATTAGAAGATTAAAAAGCAGCGCAGGACTGTCGTTTTTATGATTGAGAGATCTGGAAGACGGCAGTCCTGTTTTGTTGTTTTGAGAAGAAAATGTCATTGTGGTAGTCGCTCATATTTTTTTGCAAAAAAATACAAATTGGTGTCAAAAAGTTCGGAATTGTAAAAGCGGTCAGCGGAGGAAAGCGGTAAAATGAATGTATCATGCAAAGGAGGAAAGATGCACATGAAAGTGAAAGGAAAACATGTAATCAGAGGAATTCTTGCGCTGGTGTTGGCTTTCGGTATGATCTTAAGCGAGATACCGACCGCTGCGCTGGCACAGGGAGAAATCACCAAGACAATTGCGTTTGATGATGCGAGTGTGACGCGCAGTTCTGGGTGGGATGTATGGGAGGATGCCGATGGCAGGCTGACCTTCTCCAACACACCGGGCGACACCATCGAGGTGACATTCGAGGGCACTGGATTCGCGATTCTTGGTCAGAAAGCGAAAAACGGACCTATTGCAGAGGTTACGATCGATGGCGGTACGCCGGAGGAGTGTGATTTCTATTACAGTGGAGCCACCACAAAAGCAGACCAGAAAGTCTATGAAAAGACCGGACTTACCAATGGAACGCATACGGCAAAATTACTGTTTACAGAGAGGAGTACTGCTGGAACCGGCAGCTTTGCGCAATTGCAAATAGCAATCTCTGGATTTGAGATCTATCAGGAGCCGGAGGCAGGTACTTACATGGTAACTGTGAATGGCGGAACAGGAGCCGGAAGCTATGCTCCGGGAACTGTGGTAGCGATCAAGGCGGATGCACCGGCGACGGGGAAAGCATTTGCCGGGTGGAGTGCAAAAGGCGTGACTCTTGAGGATGCCTCACAGCCCCAAAACAGCTTTGTAATGCCGGAAGGCGAAGTGACTCTTACAGCAAATTTTGATTCCATATCAGAGCGGATCGATCACGATGCAGAGTACAATGCAGAAGGTGTGACTTACGGAGACGGATGGCTCACATGGACAGATGATGGTTATCCGAGAATGCGGTTTGCTGAGGCTGGAATCCAGAAGCCAGTCAGTGAGATCGGAACAATTGAGATGACATTTGAAGGCGTCGGTCTGGCTGTTTATGGCAGAAAGCAAAAAAATGGTCCCATCGCAGAGATTACTATTGACGGAGTGACAGAGGAATTTGACCTTTATGGCTCATCCCGACAGGATAACGTGCTTGTATACGAGAAGATGGGACTGACAGCGGGCGAGCATAAGGTCACCATCCGATTCTCGGAGAAAGCAAATCCGCAGGCTGGTTCGGGATTTGCGAATTACCAGATGGTGCTGTATGGATATGAAATCTTCCAGGGAGAGATTCCGACTTATGGAGCTACTGTGATCAATGGAACCGCAGATGCAGAGTCCTATCGTGCAGGAGAGCTTGTAACCATCCAGGCAGACGCTGCTCCCGAGGGAAAGAAATTTGACCGGTGGGTATCAGAGGATGTTGAGGTTACACGCGCAACTTCTGCCAAAACCACCTTTGTGATGCCTGCATACGGCGCAACGGTAACTGCTTTATATAAGGATATTCGTCTTCAGTCGGAAGATTTCTATGTAGATGCAGAGAACGGAGATGATACGGCAGATGGACATACACCGGCTACCGCATGGAAAACACTGTCCAAGGTAAATGCAGAAGAACTGCAGGCAGGCGACCGGGTATTGCTGAAAGCGGGAAGCGTATTTGAAGAATCTCTTTTGATTAATGGTTCCGGTTCCAAAGAGAACCCCATTATCATTGATATGTACAATGGAGACGTAATTGGAAAAGAGGCTGGAACGCGCCCACATATCAACGGCGGCGGAAAAGCAAAGGTTACGGTGGACGGTAGACAGGTGTCTTATGGTGTATATGTTGAGAATTCCTCTTACGTATACATTAGCAACCTGGAGATCTCCAATCAGGCAGCGCAGCGTCAGCTGTCCGTAGGACTTGCTGTAAATGCAAGCAGCGGAGATACAGTAAGCGGTATCCATCTGGATAATCTATATGTACATGATGTAAACGGAATCACCACAGAGAAAGTGCTTCCAAACGGCGGAATTTACTTCGTTGTGACAACCGAAGGAGCAGGAAGCCGGTTTGATGATATTCTGATTGAGAACTGCAGCGTGAAACGGGTAAGCCGTACCGGAATTTCGGTAGGTTATACGAAGAATGACTATCTGTGGGATGGCAAGGGCGGACGGATTCCCCAGGAAATTCTTGATACGACAGGACATACCAATGTGGTAATACGCAACAACTATGTGGAAGATGCAGGCGGAGACGCAATCGTACCCATGTACAGCATTAAGCCGCTGGTAGAGTATAACATCAGTAGCGGAGCAAGTAAGAATACAGAGACAAATCCGGGAGCTATGTACAATGCAGGTGTTTGGCCTTGGCGCTGTGAGGATGCTTTGTTCCAGTTTAATGAGGTATATGGAACACACATGAATGGCGATGGTCAGGGATTTGACTGTGACTATAGCCGGGCAACGGTATATCAGTACAATTACAGTCATGACAACGGCGGCGGATTCCTGCTGGTATGTCAGTCAGAATCCTTAGAGAGCGTGATTCGTTATAACATCAGCCAGAATGACCGTCGGTATCTGTTCCTGATGTCCAATCCCAACAATGCGGATATGTATAACAACACCTTCTATATTGGCGAAGGATTGAATGTGGACATTGTAAGTCTAGGTGGCAAAGCGACCATGACCAACAATATTTTCTACAACCTGGGAACAAAGAAGAGTGTGAACTGGGGAAGCGGATTTACGTACGATCACAACCTGTTCTACGGATTTGACAATACACCCAACGACGCCAATAAGATTATCGCAGATCCTATGTTTGTGGATCCCGGCAAAGGTGGCAACGGTGTGGAAGGTGATTCCGCTATCGATACCCTGGGCGGATACGCATTGCAGGAAGGCTCCCCGGCCATCGATGCAGGCGCCGAGATCGCCGATAACGGCGGCCGTGACTATGCAGGAAATGCGCTTGGCGCAACACCTACAGATATCGGGGCTATGGAATATGTGAAAGCGGTAGTAGTAAACAAGACGCTGCTGCAGATGGCCTACGACAGAGTGAAGAACTTAAGCACCGACGGCGTAATTGAAAGCGCAGCCAAGTACTTTGCACAATCCCTGGCGAAAGCCCAGGCAGTGCTGGAGAACGAGAAAGCTACCCAGGAAGAAGTGAACGCAGCATGGAATCAGCTGCTGGATGCTACCTGGAGTCTTGGAATCTACAAGGGTGAAAAGGGGGAATTGAAAGCTCTGATCGATCAGGCGTCAGCCATGAATCAGGACGAGTATGAAGCAGACAACTGGGGCATGCTGGAGGAAGCCCTTGCAAATGCAAATACTGTATATGAAGACGAGGATGCCACCCAGGATGTGGTGGATGAGGCTGTAAAAGCCCTTCAGGAGGCTATCGACGCCCAGGTGAAGAAACAGCCGGTAAACAAAGAGATCTTAAAGAGTCTCATTGACCGGGCCAACGAGATGCTTCCCAATGAAGCCAGGTATGTGGCCGTAAACTGGCCGGAGCTGACAGAAAAGCTTGCAAAGGGTCAGGAAGTATATGACAATGAGAAGGCTACTCAGGAGGAAGTGGACAAGGCAGCGGATGATCTGCTTGGTGCCATTCTGGCACAGCGGTTCAAAGCGGACAAGTCCAACCTGGAAGAGCTGCTGAAGAAGGCGGAGACCATCGACACCACACTCTACACGGCAGAGACGGTACAGGTATTCCGCGCGGCTCTTGCTAACGCCAAGGCAGTGATGGCGGACGAGACATTGTCTCAGGATGACCAGCAGATCGTGGATGCAGCTGTGAAAGCGCTGGCGGATGCCAAGGATGGTCTGAAGCTTGCAGACAACGGAAGCACAGGAAGTACAGACAAGGACAACAACCAGACCAGCGGTACAGATGCTCCCAAGACCGGAGACAGTACGCCGGTTGGACTGTGGGTGAGCATTGTGGCACTTGCTATGTTCATGGCAGCCCTGTTGGTTGGAAAGAAGAAAAATAACTATCAGGCGTAAAGTCTGACGAGAGGAAGAGAGCTTATTTTCACCGCCTGTGAAAATGGGCTCTCTTTCGGCAGGTGCGCCCGGCGGCACACGTTTCTAACCAGTGCACACATTCGAACGAAGAGCCTGCTCTGAAAATAATTGCGAAAAAATATAAATTCGGCAAAAAGTCTTCGGAATTATAAAAGCGGAACGCATGGGAATAAGGTAGAATGAAAAAAAGAAATAAATCGAGGTGAATACAATGACGCAAAGAGAAAACTTGTTACATTTGATTCGAAAGGAAGGGTATGAGTGGGTTCCGGTAGAATTCATGCTCTGCCCAAGCCTTGTGGAGAGCTTCCAGAAAGAGATTGGGGGTGAGGGCAGCGATTACATGGACTATTTTGATATGCCCTGGCGCCGCGTGGGAGACCTGATCCCGGACGATACGGATATCAGCCGCTTTATACCGTATTTCGGAGAGATTAATGAGAACGTGGAGATCGACGAGTGGGGCGTGGGCCATGAGTCTACACCCACCTCCATGCACATGACTAAGATGATAAATCCGTTGGCGGATGCGGAAGAGGTGGAGGATATTCTGGCATATCCCATACCAAAGTACACAAAAGAGAATAATCTCTGGCTGGAAGACAGGGTAAAGGAGATCCATGGCCGGGGACTGGCGTCCGTGGGCAATATGCAGTGTACCATCTGGGAGACGGCCTGGTATATCCGGGGGATGGAGAACCTTATGATGGATATGCTCAGCGATGAGGAGATGGCGGAGGCTGTATTCGATATGGTGGAGAAGATGTCCACAGACCGGGCGCTGCTGTACGCCAATGCAGGCGTAGATATTCTGTTCCTGGGAGATGACATCGGCATGCAGCACAGCGTGATGATGAGCGAAGAGATGTATACCACATGGATCTATCCCAGACTGAAACGGCTGATCTCCAAGGTGAAGGAAGTACGGCCGGACATTATTGTGTTCTATCACTCCTGCGGATTCGTGGAGCCCTTCATCAAATATCTGATTGATGCCGGGGTGGATGTATTGAATCCCATTCAGACAGAGTGCATGGAGTTCAAGGAGATCTATGAGAAATACGGCGATCAGATATCCTTCCACGGAACCATCGGAACACAGACGGTGATGCCTTTCGGAACACCGGAGGAAGTGAAGCAGGCGGTGAAGGAGAATCTGGATCTGGTGGATCAGAAGGGCGGTCTCTTCGTGGCACCCACCCATTTGCTGGAGCCGGAAGTACCCTGGGCTAACATTCTGGCGTATGCCGAAGCGTGCCGGGAATATAAAAATAGTGCGTGCAGTATCGTTTGAGGCGCGATACTGAACCGGACAGCGAAAAAAGAGGAGGAAGCACATCCTGCGTGGATGGTGTTTCCTCCTCTTTTGGCGTACCGGGAAGGTGTTGCTTCGCTTCCTTATATAGATATTACGATAAGGTCTGTTTCCGGTACTGGTTGGGTGTCATATGCTCAATTTTCTTAAAGGTGGCGCAAAAGTAGCTCTCACTGCCAAAGCCGGTGCTGAACGCGATATCCTTTATAGGTGTATCTGTAGACATCAACATATACTTAGCGGCGGAAAGGCGTATATTGATCAGGTACTGGTGAGGCGTAAAACCTGTTTCTGTGGTAAAAATACGTGAAAAATGATACAGGCTCAGGTTCGCTTTCTCCGCAATATCTTTGAGGGAAATGGCCTCATGAAAGTGCTCGTTGATGAAAGCCAGGCTGTCGGCCACCGTGGAGTTGCCATTGCTGGATTTCTGATTCTGGGGTGGAGGAAGAAGTCCATTGAGCAGATTGGTGAGGTAGAGGGACATGACAGCCTCGTTGATTGGCTGTGCATTCCGGAAAAAATTACAGATTTTATCCAGCATATGGGCCTGCATTTTGGGATTCTCGTATTTTAGGATATGTCCGTAATGGGAGGATATCTCACGGAAATAATTGCGTGCAAGAATTCCGTCAAAATGAATCCAGGATGCCTCAAAAGCGTCACTACTGCCATAGCGGTGAGGGAGATAGCAGTCTAAAAGAACAAAGTCCCCGGCTGTGGCAGTGTAAGCACGGTTTCCGGTAGTGACCTCACATTTACCCTTTGCGATGTACATGACGAGGAAGCTGTCATAGCTGTTCCGGCTGATGAAGTATCCAGGTTCATAGATAAAGTAGCCCAGACATATCGGATACAGGTATAGTTTTCTTGCCATTGTGCTGGGGGTATAAATGTAATAGTCAGAGGAAGGTGATATTTTTGGTACAAAAGGGTGCATGCGTTACCTCCTTTGCATTTGATATGTTTATTGTATATGGGGAATGGAAAAAAAGCAAGCAGAACAGCAATTTTTCTATATCAAACAGCAAAAAAATAAAATGATTTCAGCAAAAAGACTTGTTATAGTATAAGTAACAAAAAATAAAAGGATTGTCATCAAGAAGGAGGAAA
>CABQGZ010000066.1 GCA_902463835.1 uncultured Lachnospiraceae bacterium | reverse complement strand
TGTGATATCTGTGGTGTTTTCTGTCCAGCTTTCCAGGTGTAACGTACCACTCATTCCCTCCAGATTCGGCATGATCTTCGCCAGCCGCAGCACCTTTTCGTTGAAATGCTCCGCCGCTCCCATCCGTACCTTCACCGATCCGTATTCCAGCACATAAGACTTGTCCGTGCCGTAGATGATATTGTCCGGCACAAGCTCGTACTTCTTCAGCGTCTGGGTCAGGGACAAGAGGTTCTTCAATACGTGCTTGCTCTGGATGGGCAGCTTCTCATACAACACCACCGAATCCACCTGAAGTCCCGAGATTCTTGGAACCCCTTCGATTATCTCAGAGGAGGTCTCTATCACAAACCCGTCCTTGTCAATATAGGCATTCTGTCCCAGACTTTCCAGGTACACATAGCCCAAAAGTCCTTTTTCATACACATGGATCTCTATCGTATGCGGCAGTTTCATCTGAACCTCCATGGTATCCACAAAGGGAATTTCCGCCGGCTCCTGAAATCGGTATTTCAAATATACGTAGAGCGTGTTCCAGGAATACTTGTCATTTAAGACCAGCTCCCGGATCACCTCATCTTTGTAGTGTTCATTTCCCGTCACCACCACCTTTTCTACAGTAAACACCTTCACCACGATCAACGCCGCTATCGCCAATATCAGCAGCAGCGTTAAAAATGCAAGGCCCAAGGCTTTTCTCTTTTTTTTGCATTTTCTTTTTTCTCTTATCATATTTTTCTCACCATAAGCCTCCTCTCCGCCGATACCGCATCGCTGCAATGCAATCAGGGCGTTTCAACTTTTACGACTCCTCCTCAAATTGAATTCCCCGGGACACGCTGAGCGCAAGCCCCATCTCCGCCATCAAAAACAGTACAGAGGTACCTCCGTAGCTGATAAAGGGAAGGGAGATTCCTGTATTTGGAATTGTGTTTGTCACAACTGCAATATTCAGGATCACCTGTATGGCAATATGGGCCATAATGCCGGTGACAACCAGCGCCCCATATAAATCCGGCGCATTGTTGGCTATCACCATGAACCGCCAGATCAGCAGGAGAAACAGCAGGATCACGCAGATTGCGCCAAACAGTCCCAGTTCCTCACAAATGATGGAGAATATCATGTCATTCTGGGCCTCCGGCACAAATCCAAGCTTCTGCATGCTGGCACCCAGTCCTTTGCCAAAGATTCCGCCGGAGCCGATGGCGTACAAGCCCTGCAGCGTCTGAAACCCCTTTTCATATTTCTCCGGCTCCAGCCAGATCTTGAGACGATCCATCCGATACCGTTCCGCAAGGATAAATACGGCGCCTACTATGATCACGCCGCCCCCCATAGCGATGAACTGCAGATACTTGGGGCTGGAGACAAACACCAGCGCGATGGCAATTCCAAGGATGATAATGGCCGTGCTCAGGTTCTCAGCCGCAACAATGCCCACCATAGGAAGGGCAAGGAGCATCACCTTCACCAGCGCTGAGAATTTTCCCATCTGCTTTGGCATTTTGCTGATAACCGTGGCTAAGAATACGATCATGGCGAGCTTCGCAAGCTCCGAGGGCTGAAAGGACAAGGGCCCAATCTCCAGCCAGCGGCGGGATCCCTTGATATCCTCCCCCACAAACATAACAAGGAGGCACAATCCAAAGCCTGCGGCGTACGCCAGAAACCAGAAGTACTTCCAGACATGATAGTCGATGCGGGAGACAATCATCATCGCCACAAAGCCTAAGCCTGTGGCAAAAATCTGCTTTTTCAGATACCAGGCCGCGTCACCGAATTTCAGCTGCGCATTGTAAGAGCTGGTACTGTACAGCATCACAAGGCCAAAACACACCAGAAATATCACTAAAAACAAAAGGCTGTAATCGAAGTAGCGCACCTTTTTTCGTTCTGTACTCTCCTGCCTGCCGGCTGCTCCTCTACGTGTCAAGCGCTTTTCATCACTCCTGTTGGCTCCCCCACGCTTTAAGCTCATTTTTTCACTCCTCAAGCTCTCTTACTATTTCTTTGAACATGTCGCCCCGCTCCTCATAATTCTTGAACATGCCCCAGCTGGCACAGGCGGGGGACAGAAGTACCGCGTCTCCTTTTTCTGCGTTTGCATAACACATGTCGACTGCCTCCAAAAGGCTGTCTGCAAACAAAATATCCTTTTGGGGAAAGCCCAGAGCCGCTGCAGTATCTGCAATCTTCTCCCTGGTGGCTCCCAGAAGCACCAGCTTCTTCACCTTACCGTCAAAGGCCTGGATCCAGGTGTCATACTCGGATCCCTTGTCGTAGCCTCCGCCGATCAGCAGCGTGGGCCACTGCATCGCCCTGATTGCCTGAATGGCGGCATCCGGATTGGTTCCCTTGGAATCGTTGTAGAAGCGGATCCCCCGCTTTTCGGTGACGTATTCGATTCTGTGCTCCACCGCCCGAAAGCGGATCAGCACCTCATGGATAATATCCAGGGATATTCCAAAGCTTAAGGCCATAGCCGCAGCTGCCATAACATTCTCATAATTGTGCCGGCCAATGATCTTTAGGTCCTTCACATCACACACAAGGCTCTCCACTCCCCTGCAGGCATATCGGATCTCATCACCCTCCAGGTACAGCCCCTCCGGCAGCTTTCTTCGACTGGAAAACCACACTACCCTGGCGGGAATCATTTTCCCGAATTCCCGCAGCACCTGATCCTCATAATTCAGCACACAGGTTTGCTCCGGCCCCTGATTTTTTGTGATATCCAGCTTGGCTTTTCTATAATTCTCCATGGTGTGATGACGGTTCAGGTGATCCGGCGTAATATTCAAAATTGCGCTGACCTGGGGGCAAAAGCTATGTATCGTCTCCAGCTGGAAGCTGCTGATCTCCGCCGCAGTGGCTGTTTGATCCGTCGTTTCCGCTGCCACGCTGGTATAGGGTATCCCGATGTTGCCCACCACCTTGACGTCCTCACAGGCCGCCTTTAATATTTCGCCCAAAAGTGTGGTGGTAGTAGTCTTTCCGTTCGTTCCAGTAATGGCTAAAACCTTCCCCTTTCCAAACACGTACCCCAGCTCAATCTCACCCCAGACGGCAATCTTTTTCTCCCGCATCTTGTCTACCACAGGCAGATCCGTGGGCACACCGGGGCTCAGCACCGCGATGTCAATCTCATCCATCTCCCGCTCCAAAAGCTCCCCCAAAAGAATGGGAACCTCCTCCAGAAGTGGAGACTGCGCGCGCACCTTGTCTCTATCAAGCCCTGGGTTAGTATCATACAAAACCACACTGCATTTTTTCTTTTTCAAAAGCGTTGCGGCTGCAATCCCGCTGATTCCTGTTCCAAATACAAGAAACCTTTTTTCTGTCCAGTCCATAACTGCTCCTTTTTCTCTCTACTAACTGCTCTGGCATTTTACTGTTTTGAATCAGATCCCCAGCAGTGCGATCAGGCATAAGATCGCCGTTGTAATGGAAAACACTGCCACCACCCTGGTCTCTGACCAGCCGCCCAACTCAAAGTGATGGTGGATGGGTGCCATACGGAAGATCCGCTTTCCTCCCGTTTTCTTAAAATAAGTCACCTGAATGATCACGGAAAATATCTCCACCCAGTAGATCAGCGCTACGATCAGGATAAATATGGGCATCTGCATCATATATGCGGTAGAAGCCACAAAGCCTCCCAGTGCCAGGGATCCGGTATCCCCCATAAAGACGCTTGCCGGATATACATTGAAGAGCAAAAAGCCCAGAAGCGCCCCCACTACCGCACAGGTGATGGGCTCCATACCGCTGTCTGTTCCGATGGCTACCACGGTGAAAAATGTGGCAATCAGCACAGTGACGCTGGAGGCCAGACCATCCAGCCCGTCTGTAAAATTAGCGCCGTTCACGGTTCCGATCACAGCCAGAAACATCACAGGGATGGCAATCCATCCCAGATCCAGATACATGCCCTTCTCAAATCCTCCGGTGAACGGAATCAGCATTTTTAAGGACACATCCGTAAATTCGTGCATGTAGAACACGAAAATTCCAGTCACCACAATCTGACACAGCATCTTCTGCCACGGAAGGAGGCCGTCGGAACGCTTCAGCACCACCTTGAGATAATCATCTAAAAATCCGATGATACCAAAGCCAACTGTCACAAAGAGCACCGGAATGATCTTCGGATAATCCTTGATATAGAACAGGGATGTGACGATGATTCCCGCCAGAATCATCAAGCCTCCCATGGTGGGCGTTCCATTTTTCTTTAAATGGGATTCCAGTTCCTTTCGCTCGGTCTGCCCTACCTTCAGTTTTCTCAAAAAGGGAATTATCACAGGCCCCAGCAATGCCGTGATTGCAAAGGCTGCTACGACCGGAATCACAATTTTCTCTGCCATATGTTTACACCTCTTCTATTCTTTCGCTTTCACTGTTCCAGTATATAGCTTTTTATCGCGTTTGACAATACCAAGTTCAGCCGCCGCTTGATTCCACAGCCGCTCTTTCGATTCCCAGATACGGCAGGATGTTGGAAAAGATTTCCTGTACTACCGGAGCGGCTATGGTACCGCCATAGTAGATGCCTTGGGGGTTGTTGATGATCACCAGGGCCAGCACCTTGGGATCCTCCGCGGGGGAGAATCCTACAAAGGAGGAAATGTATCTGTGGGCGCTTCTGGGCAGCGTCTGGGAAGTGGCTGTTTTCCCACCGATGGTGTAGCCCTCGATGAAGGCTCTCTTCCCGGTTCCCTCCGAAACTACTTTTTCCAGAAGTGTGCGGAGTGTTTCGGAGGTCTCCTTGCTTACGATGCCCTCCTTGGTGTCGTAAGTGAAGGTCTCCACCGGATTTCCCTGGGCATCCTCCACACACACACCAAAATGAGGAGTGATGCGGGTGCCGCCGTTGATGAAGGAGGATACCGTGGCAGCCAGCTGCACGGGAGTGATCTGAAAGGACTGGCCAAAGGACACAGTAGCCAGCTCTACCTGACCCATATTCTCCTTTTTGTGCATGATGGTGGCAGCTTCTCCCGGCAGATCTATATGCGTCTTACCAAGTAAACCGAATTCACCGAAATACCGGTAGGTATTGTCAATCCCCAGACGCATGCCAAGTTCAATGAAGACGGGGTTGCAGGAATTCATGATACCATGAATAAAATCCTGGTCACCGTGACCGCCCACCTTGTGGCATCGGATCTTCCGATCCTCCACCGTCTTATAGCCCGGACAATAGAACTTATCACTCAGATTTACCACGCCTTCCTCCAGGGCTGCGGCGGTGGTGATAATCTTGAAAGTAGAGCCTGGCTCGTAGGTGTCGTTGATACAGGGATTCCTCCACATCTGGTTGAGCAGCTCCTGCTTCTTTTTTTCCTGGTCAGAGGGGGCATTCAGCTGTGCTTCAAACGCATCCGTCAAGGTAAAAGGATCATTCAGATTGAATTCCGGCACGTTTACCATGGCCATGATCTCTCCGTTCTGCGGATTCATAACGAGAACGGATACGCTGTCCGCCTGTTTGGCTTCCATCACCTTCTGGGCTGCCTGCTGCACGTACATCTGAATATTATAGTCCAGGCTGATACGCAGGTTGTTGCCATCTATGGGCTCCGATCTGCGCTCCCCGGCATTCTCAATCTCCACACCTCTGGCATCTGTCAGTGTCAATATCTTTCCGTCGATACCCTTCAGATATTTTTCATATTTTACTTCCAGGCCAATGATTCCCTGATTATCACCGCCGGTAAAGCCCAGCACTCTGGAGGCCAGGGAATCGTATGGGTAATATCGTTTATAATCTTCGTCCACCTTGACGCCGGACAGCTTTAACGCCCGTATCCGGTCTCCGGTTTCCTTATCCACGTTGGACTTGACCCGCTCGATGGAGCTTACCTTCTCCACCCTCTTTCGGACGGTCTCATCCGCCAGCTCCAGTTCCTTGGACAGCGCTGCTATCACCTGTTCCTTATCCTCCAGCTGGCTGTGGATCACGGAGATGGTACAGACTGTACGGTTGGCTGCCAGAACCGTTCCCTTCGAATCCAGAATCTTGCCCCTGGCTGCCTTGATATCACGTTCCCTCTCGTGCAGGTTCTCCGCCTTCTGCCCGTAATATTCCGAGCAAAAGATCATCAGATACGTAAGCCGTCCGCCCAACACAAGCAACACTGCAACAACGGTAACAAACAAGAGCAGTATCTTCTTCCGGTTATAGGTCTTATTCCGCTGCATAGATCCAACCTTGAAAAAAGCAATTACTATAGTCTATTATGTTTTCATCACGGTTATTCGTCCTATTACAATTTCACCCCTCCTGGGGCTGCTCAGGCTGACCGCCCTCCGATTCCTGTGGTTCCTGTCCCTCCGGCGGATCCGGGATCGGCTCATCCGGAAAGATGTTAAGATAAGGAAATATCTCCTCCATGATCTCCCTGGCCAGATTCACGGCATAGCTGCTCTGGGACTGTTTTTCCAGATTGGGCTCATTGATGACTACATAGACAAGTACCTGGGGATCCTCCGCCGGCGCAAAACCGATATAGGATACCAGGAATTTTTTGTCCTCACGGGGATACTTCTGCGCCGTCCCTGTCTTACCTCCCATGGAGTAGCCGGGAACCTTGGCGGCCTTAGCCGTTCCTCCAGCCACCGTGCTCACCAGATATCCCCGCAGCGTGTCACTGACTTCCTTCGATATGGTCTGCTTCAACACAGTAGGTGAAATCGTCTGCACCGTAGCCCCATTCTCATCCACGATCTTCTTCACCAGATGAGGCTGATAATAATAACCGCCGTTGATCACCGAAGCGAAGGCGGAAGCCACCTGTATCATCGTTGTATTATAGTTCTGCCCGAAAGCATTACTTGGAAGGGCAGCTGCATCTTGACGCATACTCTCCGCTGTATGGATCAGCGATGCCGTCCTGGCTTCTCCCGGCAGATCAATATTGGTTTTTAATCCCATATTGAAAATGTTCTGATACTTCACAAAGGTATCTATTCCAATCTGCCAGGACATCTGCATCAGAGCGTCGTTGCAGGAATTCATAATGGCCTGCTCCACCGTTTCAAAACCATGGCCGTTCTTATTGGAGCACTCAATGTAATGAGGCCCTACCTGCTCCCCACCGTCGCAGACATACGTATTTGATGTGGATAGCTTACCCGTATCCAGGCCTGCTGCCACGGTAAGAGGCTTCACCGTAGAACCCGGCTCGTAGGTGTGGGTGATACAGAAATTCTGCCACAAGGCATTCAGCATATCCAGCCGTCCCTCCTCGTCCAGTGCCTGCACTCCTTCCGGTGTATACCCTTTATAATCCACACAGAAATTGGTCAGCCGCTCCTCATTCCATGGATCGTTTAAGCTATAGCCTATACTGTCCGCCATGCCGAGAATCTCCCCGGTGCCCGGCTTCATCACCAACACCGCAGTGTTGGCACTTCCCGGCCCCGGCGTCGCCTCATCGCGATGAGCAGCATCAAACTCTGCGATCTTTCGCTCAATCACACTCTGGACATTCAGATCCAGTGTGGTGACAAGACTGTTCCCGTTTGCTGCCTCCTGGATATTCTTTTCCATGGTATTTTCCGAGTTCAGATATCCGTATTGCCTGCCATTTACACCATTTAGGATATCATTGTAATAATCCTCCAGACCGCCGATTCCTACATTCCCGGAGGTGGTGAAGCCCAGCGCTTTGCAGGCCAGCGTATCGTAGGGGTAATTGCGGATGTATTCTTTTTCAAACCATACACCCTTTACGTAAGGATTCATCTTTTTCCCCTTCTTCTTGCCCTCCGTGTAGACCTCCTCCTGGATATCGATAAATGCCTGAATCTTCTCATAAGGAAGCTTTTTCCGGAGCACGTGATACTGACTGTCCTTCTTCTCTGTCAACAGCTTCCGAAGCTCCTCCTCCGTCACATCCTCAAAGCATTTTAGCACTGCCTCTATGGTCGGTTCTATAAATTTTTCATCCTCATTGATCAGTTTGCAGTCCACAATGACATTGTAGACGTCCTCGCTGGTGGCCAGGATGACTCCCTTGGCATCCAGAATATCTCCGCGCTTAAAGGGGATCGTCTTGCTGTCATAGCCCTGCTGATTCAAAACGATCCGCTCATATTTTTCACCTTTGGTACTCTGTATATACATCAGACGGGCAATCAGCCCTGTAAGCATGAGAAACACCAGAAGAAACACTACGATGAGCTTTTTCTGCATGTGCTTTGCAAACTTAAATATTTTTCGTTTTTTCTTCGCCGCCACCTTATACTACCTTCTTCATTTTTCCGGAATGTCCCGATATTGATTCATATAATCGCTGTTATCTACGGTAAAAGGAACGATCTGCTCCTTGTTTGGATACACCATGCCCATATCGTTCATGGCTGTATTCCTGATCTCGTCCATGTTGACAGAACTTTCAATCCTGCCCATAGCAGCGTCATTCTCCGTTTTCAGATCCAATATCTGGCTTTCCAGTGAGGCAACGTTTCGCATCCTCCCGCTGACCTCCGACTGCAGATGGATGTACAATGCACAGATGCCCACCGTCATGGCCACAGCCAACGACAAAAAGAACAGATACCCCAGACTCATCTGCATGGCCCGCTGACGGTTGGCACGTGTCTGGCGGTCCACCCGTACCTGCCGCTCCCGCTCCCGGATCCGCTCCGGCGCTCTCTCGGGCATCGCATTCAGCTTGCGCACGGTATTTCCTTCCACGTAAGCTCTGCTCCTGCCATTTTGTTCTTCTCTGTAGGTTCTGCTGTTTGTATTATGCTCTATGTATGATGCTCTTTGCTGTCTTGTCATGATAATTCACTCTTCCTTATGATTCCTTTTGATTTCTCTGTTACAAATACTTTTTCATCCCTAAATACTTTCTCTTATCCTACGCCCGTTCGAAGACTCTCAGCTTCGCACTCTTGGAACGAGGATTCCCCGCAAGCTCCGCTTCCCCCGGAAGCACGGGTTTCCTTGTGACCACTTGTCCCTTTGACACTGCCCCGCACACACACACCGGAAAATCACTGGGGCAGGTACAGGGGTTCTCATTTTTCTTAAAAGCACTTTTCACAATCCGATCTTCCAGAGAATGAAAGGTAATGATACAAATTCTTCCCCCTGGACGCAGCAGTTCGATCATGTCGTCCAAAGAATTCTTCAATACCTCCAACTCCCGGTTCAGTTCGATCCGGATTGCCTGAAACGTCCGCTTGGAGGGATGTCCTCCTCCCGCACGAACCTTGGCCGGAATGGCTGCTTTGATCACCTGCGTCAATTCCCCGGTAGTCTCTATGGGCCGTTCCTCCCTGGCCCTCACAATGTGCTTTGCTATATTCTTGGCGAATTTATCTTCCCCGTAATCCCGGATAATGTGGTACAGCTCACGCTCACTGTAATTGTTCACCACATCCCTGGCCGTCGTGCTCTGTCTTCGATCCATCCGCATGTCCAGCGGTGCATCCTCGGCCCGGTAGGTGAAGCCCCTGTCCGGATCATCCAGCTGATAGGAGGATACACCAAGATCCAGAACGATTCCGTCCACCTTTTGAATTCCAAGCACTCCTAACGCCTGGCGCATCTTCTCGTAATTGCTCCGGACGATGGTCACCTGCTCCCTAAAGGGCGCAAGCCGCATCCCCGCCGCTGCAATGGCATCCTCATCCTGATCGATTCCGATGAACCTTCCGGCGCTTTCCAGCCGCTCACACACATGAAAGGCATGTCCGCCGCCGCCCAGAGTCCCGTCCACATAGATTCCATCCGGCCGGATATTCAAATATTCAATTGTCTCCTCCAATAGTACGGATGTGTGTTGAAACTCCATGATTCCTCCCGGTATCCTGATTTCTAACTGCCGCCCGCCATCGCCATATACCGGTGCTGACAGAACAATGACTTTCTGCTAAATAGAGATTCCCAGTGCAGCCATGTTCTCCGCGATCTCTTCCATATCATCGTATTCGCAGGTCTCGTTCCAGCGCTCCTTGCTCCATATCTCAATATGATTCAGTACGCCTGCCAATACAACGTCTTTTTCCAACCCGGCGAATTCCCGTAAGACTGCCGGAAGTAAGATTCTTCCCTGCTTGTCCACCTCGCAGCTTGCGGCTCCCGCAAAGAAGAACCGTGCAAATTTTCTTGCATCCTTGGAAAATTGTGATACGCTTCTAAACTTCTCTTCGATGACCTTCCACTCCTCGGAAGGATACACAAATAAGCATCCATCCAGTCCCTTTGTCACAACAAATTCATCTCCCAGTAACTCTCTGAATTTGGACGGAACGATCAGCCTGCCTTTTGTATCCACTGTGTGGTTGTATTCTCCCATGAACATGAAAAATCACCTTCTATCCGTGAAAGCGGTTCAAGCAAACCATTTTTCCTCCACTTTGAACCCTTTTCTACCACTTTCCTCCACTTTTAATCCTATTGTAGAACAAACTCATGAAAAATGCAAGAAAAAAAACAGCAGTTACAAAAATTTTTTCTGTAACTGCTGTTTTTCTTTTCCCATTGTCTCATCAAGCCATCGGAACATGCTTTGCCCCTTCCTCCAGGGAAATATACAGCTCGATCAATTTATCCAATTCTACACTCAAACTGTAGCAAGTCTGCTCCTGGTAATCATCTCCAACGGCATCTTCCAGTTTTTTGCGAGCAGCTTCAATACTGCTCTTCAATTTTTCCAAGCGATTTTCATCTCCTTAAAAGACCTTCTCCTGTACTTTTTCTTAGCTGCTTATCCCCTGCCGGGCTTTTATTTTACTACGCC
>CABQGZ010000065.1 GCA_902463835.1 uncultured Lachnospiraceae bacterium | reverse complement strand
GAATGCGTATCCCCATGAGGAGCTGTTTGAATTGATGGAGAGCCACCCATTTCTTTTCCTGAATTTTGTGCGGCCAAAGGAACCTTTTACACCTGAATATATCAATGGAGCGAAAAAAGATGAGCCTTACGTGGACGACTGGGGATGCCTGTGGGAGACGGCCATGGATGGAATTGTTGGAACCGTGACGAAGCATCCGCTGGATGACTGGGATAAATTCGCATCCTATAAAATTCCAGATCCTGCGAACTGTATGGGTATTGGAGCTATTGACTGGAAGACGGAGGCAGAGCGGATACAGAAGATGAAGCAGCAGGGCCTGTTTACCGGAGGCGGTTTGCGGCACGGTCATACTTTCTTACAGTTGTGTGATATCCGGGGCTATGAAGACCTTATTTTCGACATGGAGGATGAAGAGCCCAGGCTGTGGAAACTGATTGAAAAGGTTGAAGAATTCAATGCGTATATCATTGACCAGTATCTTAAGATGGATGTGGATATGGTGACTTATGCGGAGGATCTTGGCATGCAGTATGGGCCGATGCTTTCTCCGGAAAAATTCAGAAAGTATATTCTTCCCTCCTACCGCAGATTAATAAAGCCTGCCAGAGAGAAGGGAACCATCATTCATATGCACTCCGACGGAGATATTCGGACACTGATATCTCAGCTTATGGAAGGCGGCGTGGAAGTGTTTAATCTTCAGGATTTGGTCAATGGCATTGATTGGATTGAGGATAATCTCAAGGGAAAAGTGTGTATTGATTTGGACATCGATCGCCAGAAGGTGACGCCTTTTGGAACGGAAAAGGAGATTGACGACCTGATTTTAGAGGAGGTGCGCAGACTTGGCAGCAAAGAGGGAGGTCTTATGATGATATACGGAATGTATCCTGGGGTATCCCTTAAGAACGCAAAGGCCCTGATGGATGCCATGGAGAAGTATGCGTTTTACGATAATTAATTCATAGTATACAGCGGGTAGAGGAGATTCATGGAATCTCCTCTATTACATTTCCAATGACGTAACCGTTTGAGTGTTATTTTTCAGAGAAATTCGCATTTTTGTGAGTGCCGAATTGGTGGATTTATTAGTTGTTGTTAGATTTTTGCGTGGCAGAGAAAAAAGGGGTGTGCTATAACTATAACAAACGAAATGCGAAGTAGAAAGGCATGTGGCTATAGAAAGAAGAGGAAAACAATGTATCAGATTATTTTGAAACAATATAGCGGGACAGTTCCCACAAAAGAAGAATACTGGGCGTTGTCAGAAACACGGAAAAAACAGGAGAAATACATGGAGAAATTTCCGTGTCAGATTCGATGTGAGAAAAACGAGCTGGAGGATGCGGTGCAGTTTGCCATCTGCGCGGAAGCCTGGGACGATATGCCAAAGCCGGTTTCCCTGTCGCTGGAGTGGGTGGAGGAGAGCTGGAAGGGGACAGAGTATGTGTTCCTGCCCGCAGCCGTCTACAACGGCAATAAGATGGACAGCAAGAGACTGCCCTATCCGCCCTATCACGCAGGAAAAAATGAGCAGGGATGGGATGAGGTGATCACAGACATCCCGCGTTTGGATAAATACGGAAAGTCCGGGAGGATCCAGTTCCTTTCCGGTGACATGAGCACGCCTGCCATGGGCTATTATGAGGAAGCTTCCGGGCAGGGCATTCTGATGTTGGCGAAGCACGAGAGCGCAGGCAGATACACGGGCTTTACAGTCTGGGAGAAGGAGAATCAGGCCGGCTTTCGGGTGTCCTGTCCCGGCGTGCGGGAGGAGAAGAAATACTTTTTCGGAGATCTGCCGGGGGGAGAAGGCTTCTATCCCACCTGCGAGATTCCTTCCGATGATGAGGGTGTGTGCTTAAAGGCAGGACAGAAGCTGGAGCTTACCGTGGTGTGCTATAAGGTTGCAGCGCAGAACCTGAACAGGTATTTCCGGCGTTTCAATGAGGTGCGGGAAGCGCTGGAAAAAGGGGCGGAATTCTGCTCCATTCCCTTTGCGAAAGCATATGAAGCAGTGAAAGAAAAATATGTAACGATGAATTTTACGGAGGAAGGCTATTACCGCGTGGGAACGGAGAACACGGTTCCACCCTCCTTCTGGCAGGCCGGCTGGGTGGGAGGCGGAATGAACTGCTACCCACTCCTTGTGGAGGACAGCGGGACAGCGCGCTGTCAGGCAGCGCTGTCCCTATCCTTTATCGTGAGTCACCTGCAGCGGGAGAACGGATGGTTTGTCCCCATGTATATGGATGGAAAGGCATACGGAGACAGCTTCCTGGAGGGAGACCGTCCGGTTCTGCTGGTGCGCAAGGACGCAGATATGCTGTATTTTCTTCTGAAGCAGGCTTTTTACCTGAAGAGTCACCCGGAGTTTGTGGAAGAAGTGACCAGATCCCCGGAATTTGCGGAAGTCACAAAGAAGGGGATGCTGTGCGGCGAGAAAGAGATTTTGGAGCTTCCCCAAAAACTGGAGGCGAGCATTGCCGCTCAGGCGGATGCCTTTGTGCGGTTCTTCGCAAAGAACGGAGAGCTTGGCCAGTTCCTGGATATGGAGACAGAGACGCTTCTGGAGGGCGGAACGGCCTGCGGGGCCATGGCTCCGGCGGCACTGGCTTTGGCCTACGAGTATTTTGGAAAGGAAGAATACCTTGTCACAGCCGAGGCGCTGGGGCAGCTGTACTGGAAGGACTATCTGCAGCGAGGAATCTTAAATGGAGGTCCGGGCGAGATCTGTCAGGCGCCGGACAGCGAGTCGGCATTTGCTTTTCTGGAAGCCTGTGTTCAGCTGTATGAGACCACTGGCAAGGATGCGTGGCTTACGGCGGCGAAGGAAGCCTTTGAATTGGCGATCACCTGGGTGGTGAGCTACGATTTTCATTTTCCAGAAAACAGTGCGGCCGCCAGAATGGGCGCCCACAGCCGGGGAACGGTCTTTGCCAATGCCCAGAATAAGCACTCCGCACCGGGCATCTGTACGCTTTCAGGCAATTCCATGCTGAAGCTGTACCGCTACACCGGGGAGGAGCGATACCTGGAGTGGATGAGCAGGATCAGCCATGCTCTGTCCCAGTTTGTGTCCTTAAAGGAGCGGCCGGTGGATACCCTGGCAGGAAAACCGCTTTTGCCCGGTTACTTTAACGAGCGGGTACAGACCAGCGACTGGGAGGGAAAGCATACGGTGGGAGAATTCCTGTACGGCTCCAACTGGCCGGAGGTGACCATGCTTCTCACCTATGTGGAGATTCCGGGAGTCTATGTGGATCTGGATCGGAATGTGGTAAAATGCAGCGATCATGTAAAGGCCCAGGTGATCTGCAGGGAAGAGAAGGAGCTTGTGCTGCAGCTGAAAAATGAGACGCCCTATGAGGCGGTGGTGACGGTGATGACCGACCGCAGCAGGAGCAGAAAAAGGATTGGACATCTGTACTATGAACAGATGGAAAAGGTGTCGCTGGCAGCAGGCGGGGAGCAGAAGGTGACGATCCGGACGATGTGACGACTGGATTCCTGGCAGAAGAGTGGTAAATGATGATACAGATAAAAGTTAGAAGAACGACAGAAAAGAGGAGACAGATATGACCAAGCGGGAACGCGTGTTAAACGCACTGAAGCATCGCCCGGTAGATAAGATCCCCAAGGGGGAGATTGCCATACTGCCGGGAATCGCCAACAAGCTTCTTGGCGGCGGCTATTCCGAAGGCTTTCAGGATTACGAGAGAGAGAAGGCAGTCCGGGAGCTTTTGCAGATGGATTTTATCAATGTGGGCGACTGGCCCAGCAAGAGGATTGGAACGACAGAAAAAGGAGAGCCGCTCTTCCAGAGCAATTACGGAGAGATCTACATTGACAATGGCATCAGCAAGCACATGATAGAGCTTCCCTTTGCGGATATCGAGGAGTCGGACTCCTACCAGACGCCGGATATTCGAAATGTATCGGGAGAACTGATACAGAAGTTTGCTGAGGAGACAGACCTCTTTGTATTTGCCCAGATCGGAGGTCCCATCAGCATGGTAAATGAGCTGGTGGGCATGGAGGATTACATGGTCTGGTCCCTGACCAACACGGAGGAGATCGCGGAGCTTGCAAGAAAGATCATGGTCTACGAGATACAGAAGGCGAAACTCTTCATCGACAGCGGAGCGGACGGAATTCTACTGGCGGATGACATGGCCTTCAACAGCGGCGTATTCCTGCCGCCCTACATCATGGAGGAGGTTGCGTATCCCTTCTATGAGGAGGCAATACGGGAGATCAAGGCCTACAGAGATGTTCCCATTGTGCTCCACACGGACGGCAATATCAATGCGGTGCTGCCGAAGCTGGTGGAACTGGGCTTTGACGGCATCCAATCTCTGCAGCCTTCCGCAGGGATGGAGATTCGGGAAGTAAAGGAACAATACGGCGATAAGATCTGCCTCATCGGCAATATCGACCTGGATTATATCATGGCCTTTGCGCCGGTGGAGGAAGTAAAGAAAAATGTGGAGGAGACCATCCGGTGTGTCGCGAAGGGCAGCGGATTTATCCTGAGCACCTGCAATGCACTGGTGGACATCATCCCGGTGGAAAATGTCCATGCCATGTATGAGACAGCGGAAAATTTTGATATGGAGGAATTGAAATCATGAATAAGAACAAGACAGGCTATGTGATTCCCCACACCCACTGGGATCGGGAGTGGAGATACCCCCTCTGGGAGAACCGCATGTACCTGCGGGATCTGATGGAAGAGCTGATGGATACCCTGGAGCAGAACGAAGATTACAAGAGTTTCCTGCTGGACGGCCAGGTGGTGGCCGCACTGGACTATCTGGAGGTGTGCCCGGAGAGTCGGGTGAGATTAGAAAAACTGATCCGGGACGGCCGGATCCAGATCGGCCCCTGGTATACCCTGCCGGATCTGTACCCCATTTCCGGGGAATCCATGATCCGCAACCTTCTGAAGGGAAAAGAGAAAGCGGAAGAGCTGGGCGGTTACCTGAAGGTGGGCTACGAGTCCTTCGGCTGGGGACAGCCCTCCCAGCTGCCCCAGATCTACAGGGGCTTTGACATCGACACGGTCATCATATCCAAAAACGTGGATAAGACCAGAGCGCCAAAGAGCGAGTTTCAATGGGTGGGGGCGGACGGCACCACCGTGCTGGCCACAAGACTGGGCGACGACGCCAGAGCCAACTTTTTCATGAACGCTTACCTGGCCATCATGACCGGGAAAGCGTACAAGACCGAAGAGTACGAATATCAGTACGGAAAGGACGGACAGTTCTATCACCAGGCGGACGGAACCGGGCATATCCAGGACTATTTCCGCATGGAGAACACCGCCTGCATCCACAAGGAGGAAGTAAAGGCCGCTGTGGAAAAAGCCTGGAACGGCATGCGGGATTCCTGGCTTGCCGATGACCGGGCCATGATGGACGGGACTGACTCCACCACAGCCCAGCCGGAGCTTTGCGCTCTTCTGGAGGAGATCAACCGTCAGTGCGAGGACATCCATTTCAAGAGCTCCTCCCTGGAGGAGTATGTAAAGGTGCTGAAGGAAAAGCTCCCCATGGATCAGCTGCAGGAAATCCACGGCGAGTTGCGGGACGGCCCCACCACCGCCCTCTCCGGGAATGCATTGATGACAAGACCTCAGATCAAGACCCTGAACAAGAAGGTACAGAACAAGCTGTTCGCCCAGGCGGAGCCGGTCAGCGCCGCTCTGTACATGATGGGAGAAGCTTACGAGACACATTTTCTTGGCAAGGCGCTGGATTACATGCTGCTGTCCCACCCCCACGACTCCATCAACGGGGTGACCCAGGACAAGACCGTGGAGGATGTGATGTACCGGCTGCACCAGGCGGAGGAGCTGGCGGACACGGTGACCAACCGGGGGCTCATCAACATCATCCGCAGGATGGATCTGTCGGAGTATGGGAAGGAGGATCTCCTGTTCGTGGTATTCAATACCACCGCAAAGCCCCGCAATGAGATCGTAAAGGTCTATCTGGATACGCCCCAGGATCGGAACATCTGGGATTTCAAGGTGGAGGACAGCAGGGGAACCAGCTGCCGGATCCAGGAGATCGAACGGAAAGAGGCGGTGTCCCCAATGGTACACCTGCACACAAGACCTTACCCCTATTACACCGACCGGCACGGATTCTGGCTGGAGACCGGCCAGATCCCGGCGGGCGGATATAAGGTATACCGCCTGACGGAGCTGACCACCTTCAACCGGAAGACAAAATTCTGGGCTAAGACGAGAAAGACAAAGGGCGACGAGATCGGCCTGGGTTGTGACCGGATGGACAACGGGATCCTGGAGGTGCGTGTGAACGGGGACGGCAGCCTCACCGTCACGGACAAGCGCAGCGGCGAAGTCTATGGCCCCTTGAACTATTACGAGAGCACCGGCGATGTGGGAGACTACTGGATGTACTATCCGCCCTACAACAACCAGACCTACACCAGCAGAGGACTGCAGGCGTCCATCTATCTGACAGACAATGGACCGCTGTCCGCCACCATCGCGGCGGAGCTCACCATGGAGCTGCCGGCCCACGGAGAGCGGCCGGAGAATTATATCCACGGGGAGAGCAAAAGAAGTGAAGAAAAGAGCTGTGTGAAGATCACCACGTATTATACCCTGAAGAAAGGCAGCAGCCAGGTGGAGGTATCCGTGAAGCTGGATAACCAGTGTCAGGACCACCGGATGAGCGTGGTGATGGATACCGGGGTTCTTACGAGAACCGTGGACGCCCAGGGACACTTTGTGGTGGATCACAGAGACGCGGAGCCCTTAAAGGATGGTCAGGGTGCATACTACAACGAGCTGCTGACCCAGCCCATGCAGGATTTCGCCTCCGTCTATGACGGAAAACGGGGCCTTGGCGTGCTGACGGACTGCCTTGGGGAGTACGAGTTCCGCAAGTCCAAGGAGCTGGCCTTCACCCTGTTTCGGGCAGTGCGCAATATTATCTGCACAGAGTTCCGCAGCGAAGGCTATTTCCCGGATCAGGACGGCGGACAGCTCCAGGGAGAGCTGGCCTACCACTATGCCATTGCGCCTCAGGCGGGGGATTATGTGGAAGAAGGCTTGGCGGACCGGGCGGAAGGGCTACGGGTGCCGCTAAAACCGGTGCAGACCAGTGTTCCCAATAAGGGCGTTGGAACGTTGCCGTTGGAACACTCATTCTATGAAGTAAAAGGGAAGGTCTCCATGTCATGTCTGAAACAGGCAGAGGACGGTGGCGGGCTGATCCTGCGCCTGTTCAACCAGTGTGAGAAAGAGGAGGAGGCTGTGATCACCGTTAACGGGACGTTGAAGGCGGCATTCCTGACAGACATGAAAGAGGATGTCATCCAGGAACTTACGGTAAACGGAAACCAGACGGCAGTATCTGTAGGCAGCAACAAGGTCTGCACGGTAAAGCTGGTGTTTGACTGAGAAAATCTGCACGGTAAAGCAGCTGTTTAACTGAGAGAGATAGAAGAAATAAGAGTGAACCAGAAGGAGAGCAGGTCTGAACTGAGAATCCTGCTCCCGGATATCTGGAGTAGAGAATGATATGATAGAGAGGAACAGACGATGAAGAGTTATTATCCGGGCATCGGAAACATTGAGAATATGACGGAGCTTCCCCAGACTACAGACGGAAGCTTCCGGCAGGGAAAGGAGGGCGTGGAGGCGATCTTCACGCCCGCAGATAAAAAGGTAGAGTTTGTGGCCTTCGCGGACAAGACCATGTGCTATGTGAAATCTGCCATGGGGTATCCGGCATGGTACAAGGTGCCAGAGGCACACTACGAGGGATCGGCAAAGGCCATCCTGATGGATCTGGACGGGACAAGCGTGCGCAGCGAGAGCTTCTGGATGTGGATCATCCAGCAGACCATCGCGAAGCTGATGAACAATCCGCACTTTGAGCTGGAGGCAGCGGATGAGCCCCATGTATCGGGCCATTCCGTGTCGGAGCACCTCCAGTACTGCATTGACAAATACTGCCCGGGCGGAAGCCTTGCGGATGCCCGGAGCATCTACTTTGCCACCACCGAATACGAGATGAACGAGATCCTGCAGGGGAGAGGAAAGCAGGGAGCCTTTACGCCAGCTCCCGGGCTGCGGGAATTCCTGGAGGAGGTAAAAGGAAACGACGTTAAGATCGGACTTGTCACCTCCGGCCTGTATACAAAGGCCATGCCGGAGATCATCTCCGCCTTCCAGACCCTTAAGATGGGGGATCCGTTGGAATTCTATGACGCCATCATAACAGCCGGCACAACCTTCCGCAAAGGGCAGGCCGGAACCATCGGAGAGCTGGCGCCCAAGCCCCATCCCTGGCTCTACTCGGAGACCGCGAAGGTGGGCCTGGGGATTCTGGAGGAAGAGAAGGGAAGAGTCCTGGGCTTTGAGGATTCCTCTGCGGGAGTCATGTCCATCCGTCTTGCGGGCTTTGCAGCAGTTGGGATCAACGGCGGGAATATTCATTCTGCCGGAATGGATTCCCTGTGCATGCGGCAGTATGATCTGCTGGGGGAGGCGCTGCCGTTGATTTTAGGGAGATAATTTTGAATAGTACCCTTCCACAAACTGTATGAATTTCCATATCTGCTGGGCCTGGATCCTGCTTTTACGGTAGATCAGATAATAATTCCGGTAGACGCCGCCCCGGGCCAGAGGGAAGGTCAGTACACGGTTGTCGCGCTCCAGATCCTTTGTCACTTTCTTTGAAAGGATGGAAATGCCAAGACCGTAGATGATGGACTGTTTAATGGCTTCCAAATCGTTCATGCGGGCAATGACATTCAAAGAAGCACTGCCAAGGCCGATGGATTCCAGGAACTGGTCAGCTTCCTTTTTGGTTCCGGAGCCATCCTCCCGCATCAGATAGGGTTCTTTTAAAAGCCGTTCCAGCGGGACATTCTGGTCGTGCAGCTGCCGGTAATAGTCGGTAAATGGCGCAGCCAGAACCATCTCGTCCCGGTAAATAGGTTTACAGAAGCAATATTCGTTGTTGACTGGACTGCCGGTGATTCCCATATCCAGGCTGCCGCTCAGAATGCGATTCAGGATCCCCTTGCTGTCGGACTGGACAATGTCGAAGGTCACGTCTGGGCATTTGCGGTGATAGGCGGATAGCAGCTCCGGCAGTATGTAGGCGGAGGGAATGGAGGAGGCGCCAAACTGTATGATATGCTGTGAGGTCCGGTTGAACTCCCGCAGTGTCTTTTCCCGCAGACGCAGAAGGCTCTTGGCGTATTCGTAAAATTGCTGTCCTTCTTCTGTGACAACAACAGATTTTGTGGTTCGCTCCATCAGGCGGGTGTTTAGGGAAGCTTCCAGGGTTCGAATATGATTGCTGATGGTGGGCTGGGTGATGAAAAGGTGCTTGGCAGCCTCGGAAAAGCTGCCCCATTCTACGATGGCGCAGAAGGCTTCCAGTTGTCGAAAATCCATGTGTATAATTCCTCCATTGAAAAAATGGTACTGGTTATTCGTGTTAGGCGCCGCATAGGCTCCGGAGCGCATTTGCAGCAGTAAGAATGTCCTCCTCGGTATTGTAATGTCCGAAGGAAAAGCGTATGGTTCCGGTGGGGTAGGTGCCAAGGGTTTTGTGGGCGCTTGGTGCACAATGGAGGCCCACTCTTGTCATGATGCCATAGCGACTGTCCAACAAAAAAGCAGCCTCTGAAATATCGGAGCTATGCAATTGCATAGAAACGACAGCGGCGCGATCCTGTATATCCGGTTTTCCGACAAGGCGGACTTCCGGTATTTTTTTTATTTCCCGTAAGAACAGAGCGGTCAGGCTCAATTCTTTTTTTCGAATTAGATCCATCCCAGTCTCCTCCAGATAGGAGAGGGCAGCGTGGAGTCCAATAATTCCCGGCAGATTCAGTGTTCCAGGCTCGAAGCGGTCAGGCAGAAAGTCCGGAACATCCTCCAGGTGGGAGATGCTGCCGGTTCCGCCGCTGATAAGAGGCACAAGCTTCGATGCCAATTCCTCGCGGATGAGAAAACCGCCGATTCCCTGGGGACCCAGCAAGCCCTTGTGACCGGTGAAGCAGAGCGCGTCGATATGGAGTTCTTCCATGTCAATGGGGAAGACGCCCCCAGTCTGAGCCGCGTCCACAAGGAAGAAAAGACCATGCTCTTGACAGAAATCTCCAACCTGAGCAAGGGGCATCAGAGTGCCGCACACATTGGAAGCGTGGGTCAGTACTACGGCTATTGTGTTTGGGGCCAGGAGCGACTCCATGGAAGGCACATCCAGTTCCCCCAGAGAATTGCAGGGGATTCTGGTAAAAGCTACGCCCTGACCCTGCAGCTGAACCAGCGGGCGCATGACGGCGTTGTGCTCCATGGAGGAGGTTAAGACGTGATCGCCGGGTTTTAGAAGACCTTTTAGCACCAGGTTCAGGCTGGTGGTTACATTGGGGGTAAAGATCACATTTTTACAGTCCGGCCCATGGAAGAGCCGGCACAGCTGCTCCCTGGTCTCAAAAACAATGTTTTCCGTATCGTAGGCCTTGGCATAGGTTCCCCGGTTGATATTGGTTCCCTGATTCCGAATGAAATCAGCCATGGCATCCGGCACACAGTCCGGTTTCGGAAACGTGGTGCTGGCATTGTCCAGGTAGATTCTATGTAACATAACGTTTAAGTGACGCTCCTTTCCAGAGGCCATAGGGCCGCAATAAGGTCATTATATAATAATTTCCGACATAAGGAAAGCAATTTATTCGAAATATCTATTAATATATAGAAAAATAGTAATAAATCAATTGTACAAATCCAGGAAACTGAAGTACAATAA
>CABQGZ010000064.1 GCA_902463835.1 uncultured Lachnospiraceae bacterium | reverse complement strand
ATGGATTCGGATACCGGCTGCGCTGGTTGTTGCTGTTTGTGTATTGGCAGTGTCGATAGCGGAGGGGTTATGTATCGGGTATGGCGCCAGTACGCCTGCTCCGGGAGCGGACTACGTTATCGTTCTGGGAGCGCAGGTGCAGGGCAGGAGGCCCACCTATAATCTGGCCAGGCGACTGGACGCGGCTTACAGCTACCTGGAGGAGAATCCCGGGACGACGGCTATTTTATCCGGAGGACAGGGAACCGGGGAGGACATCTCCGAGGCCGAGGCTATGGCGGTATATCTGGAACAAAAAGGAATCTCCAAGGAGCGCATGATCCTGGAGAATCAGTCGAAGAATACAGACGAAAACATCCGTTTTTCCAGGGAGAAGATGGGGGATCAAAACACTTCAGTTGTGTTGGTGACCAACAGCTTTCACGTGTTCCGCAGTGTCCGGATCGCGAAAAAGCAGGGCCTTGCTAACGTGGAGGGCCTGGGTGCAGGCATCATGTGGTATACAGTTCCCAATCTGTATCTGCGGGAAGCGTTTGCCATTTTAAAGTATGCGGTATGCGGGCAGCTGTAGATTGTAGAACAAGCTTTTGAGGGAGACCATGATTTGGGTGAAACGAAGGAGTGAGTGATTAGAATGAAAGCAGGAACAGAGAGGAAACTGCGGGTGAGCGCAGTGGGAGCCCTCATTGTATCCGCCCTATTCTGGGCGTCTGCTTATCTATTTGTAAAAGAGACGCTGAAGACGATGTCGCCCTATTACCTGCTGGCCTTTCGCTATCTTGCGGCGGCTGCACTGATGCTTCCCTTTGGGTGGCTGCGCCGGAAAAAGATGACGCGGGAGGTCTTTTGGGGAGGACTTCAGATGGGAGTGGCGCTTTTCTTTGAATTTCTTGCTTTTACGGTAGGACTTCAGTATACCACAGCTTCGCGTTCCTCCTTTATTATAGCCGGGTATGTGGTGATCCTGCCTCTTGCTTATCTGCTGATACGCAGAAAACTTCCCAAAAAGCAGGAGATTGCAGCGGCAGGAATCTGTATGCTGGGAATCGGGCTGATTTTGACCGGAGGAACAGGGGGAATCAACAGGGGTGATATAATTACCCTGTTTTCTGCGGCAGCTTATGCCGTTCACATTGTTTTTACCGGAATATATGCAAAGAAATACGATGGATTTTTATTGAACACCATTCAAATGCTCACAGCGGCAGCACTGTATACGACTGTGGCGCTGTGTTCCGGCAGATCGCCGGCGGGATTCACGGCGGGGCAGATTGGAAGTATTCTGTATCTTGCTGCCGGGGCTACGGTGCTCCCTTATCTGCTGTGTCTGTTCGGACAGAAGTATGTGAGCACGACAACCAGCGGAATCATACTTTCTTTTGAAAGTGTTTTTGCAACCCTGTTGTCTATTATCTTTTTACATGATAGAATCAGTATACAGTTTGCAGTCGGAGGGCTGCTTGTGGTCGGCGCAGTATTTGTGTCGGAGTATCGGACAAAGAAGGAGGATCAGAACAATGGCAAGAGAATTACCAAAAAGAAGTGAAGTAAACACAGCGGATACCTGGGCATTGGAGGACATGTACAGAAGCTGGGAGGAATGGGAGCAGGATGTAAAGAAGGTGCAGGAGCTGGCGGCCCAGGTGGAGGGCAGACGAAGCTGCATGACAGACAGCGCCAAAGAGCTTCTGGAGACCTTAAGGTTGTATGCAGCGTGCGGGCAGACCCTTGATCTCTGCGCCAACTACGCGGCAAGAGCCAGCGATGTGGATACAAAGGATACCGTGAATCAGGCCTACTATCAGCGGATTATGAGCATTGCGGTGGACAGCTCCGCCCGCATGGCTTTTTTGGAGCCGAAGGTTCTGGAGCTGTCCCAAGAGACACTGGAGCGCTATCTGCAGGAAGAACCGGAGCTTTCGGAGTATCAAATATGGTTGGAAGAAATTTTGCGAAGGAAGGCCCACACCTTGTCCGCGGAGCTGGAGGAACTGTTGGCGGCAGCCGGGGAGATGGGACAGACGCCGGAGAACATTTTCTCCATGTTCAGCGATGCGGATATTGAGTTCCCGGAAATCACGGACGAAAAGGGAGAGCAGGTGCGCCTCACCAGCGGACGGTACATCTCCATGGTCAGCAGTCCGGACCGCAGAGTCCGCAAGGATGCTTTTCTGGCGCTGTATGGAACATACAAGAAATTCGAGAATACGCTGGCAGCCACATACAACGGTCAGGTGAAGCAGCTGATGTTCCAGGCGAAGGCCAGAAAGTACGGCTCCACCCTGGAGGCTTCCGTAGACGGTGACAACGTATCGCCTCAGGTATATGAGAATCTGATCGAGGCCATCAACGAGAATATGGATAAGATGCACCGCTATGTGAGTCTGCGGAAAAAGTGCATGGGCCTGGAGGAACTGCATATGTACGACGTCTATGTCCCCATGATCGCGGACGCGGACCGGAAGGTGCCTTATGCGGAGGCGAAGGAGACGGTATTGAAGGCAGTGGCGCCTCTGGGCGAGCGCTATGTGAGTCTGGTGAAGGAAGGATTCGAGAATCGCTGGATCGACGTGTACGAGAATCAGGGCAAGCGCAGCGGCGCATACTCCGCCGGTGCGTACGGTACACATCCGTATGTACTGCTGAATTATGATGAGAAGCTGGATGACATGTTTACTCTGGCCCACGAGATGGGGCATTCCATGCACTCCTATTTTACCAACGAGACACAGCCCTATCTCTACAGCAGATACAAGATCTTTGTGGCGGAGGTAGCCTCCACCTGTAACGAGGTGCTGCTGATGGAATATCTGCTGGCCAACACCACGGACAAGAAGGAGCGGGCATACCTGGTAAACCATTTCCTGGACAGCTTCAAGAGTACGGTGTACCGGCAGACCATGTTCGCGGAGTTTGAGAAGATCACCAACGCCATGGCGGAGGCAGGGGAGAGCCTGACGGCGGACAGCGTGAAGAAGGTCTATTACGACCTGAACTGCAAGTATTTTGGACCAGACATGGTGAGCGATCCGGAGATCGCATGGGAGTGGTGCAGGATTCCGCATTTTTACTACAACTTCTACGTGTATCAGTATGCGACGGGATTCTCCGCAGCGGTGGCCATTGCCCGCCGTATCCTGCGGGAAGGGCAGCCGGCTGTGGACGATTACATGAAGTTCCTCTCCGGCGGCTGCTCGAAATCTCCGGTGGAGCTCTTAAAGATCGCCGGCGTGGATATGACTACGAAGGCTCCAATCCAGGAGGCATTAGATGTATTCGGCGAGCTACTGGATGAGATGGAGACATTGATCTGAGGGGATTCAATAGTAAGACGCGAAGGGACGCCCCGGAGCAAGGGGATTCATAAGGTAGACGCGAAGGGACGCCCCAGAGCAAGGGTAGCCCCATGTCAGACGCGCTTTCGCTCCAGGCACAGACGTAGCGGACACTAAGCTCGCGAACCACTATCATGGTCCGCTCACTAAGTGCCGACGTCTTGCAAGGGTCTGACATGGGGCTACCCTTGTTCCGAGGCTGTTCTGCGGCTTGCCAACAGGATGAATCGGGACTTCGGGTTGTTCTGCGGCTTGCCAATAGGATGCATCTAGGCTTTGAGCTAGCCTATTGGCTTGCCAACAGGATGAATCTCTGGGCTCCAGGGCTGGTCTACGGCTTACCTATAAGGTGAATCAGGGCTTGGGGCGCCACTACTGATCTGCCAATATTAGCTTTGAAGCAAGAGGCATTTACATGTACAGTCAATACAGCCTTAGAGCAAGGAGATACATACACGGGTAGACAATGTAGCCATAAAGTAAGGAGATACTTCCACATGCAGAAAACGTGGCCCCGGAGAAAGGGTAGCCCCATGACAGACCCTTGAAAAACGTCGGCACTTAGCAAGCGGGCTATGAAAATAGCCTGCGCGCTTAGTGTCCGCTACGTTTTGAATGGAGCGAGAGCGCGTCTGACATGGGGCTACCCTTTCCCCGGGGCGGCCCTTCCGCGTTTAACATGGACATCCCCTTTCCCCAGGGCGTCCCTTTCGCGTCTAAATTCTCTTGATATAAAATGAGGTTGACTTATCCCCCCAATATGTGTAAAATCTCTATATAAGGAGCCACACCAGACCACTGCCCGCAAGCAGTGGTCTTTGACAATAGAGGAGAAGACCATGGCATTACATTTCATTTTCGGAAGCTCCGGAAGCGGAAAGTCCAATTACATATACCAGCACATTCTGGAACAATCCGCCCAAAACCCAGATCAGCTGTTCTTCGTGGTGGTGCCGGAGCAGTTCACCATGCAGACCCAGCGGGAGCTGGTGCGCCGCCAGGAGCACCACGGCATTATGAATATTGATGTGGTAAGCTTCCAGCGTCTGGCCTACCGGATCTTTGACGAGCTGGGGCTGCATAGGATCCAGGTGCTGGAGGAGACCGGGAAAAATTTTGTGCTGCGCAAGGTGGCCGAGGATAAGGAGACGGAGCTTCGGATCCTGAAGAAAAATATGAAAAAGCCGGGCTACATCAATGAGATGAAGTCCGTGATCTCAGAGCTGTCCCAGTATCAGATCAGCGCAGCGCAGCTGACGGTGCTTGCGGAGGATGAGAAGCTTCCGGCCCCCTTCCGTTATCGCCTGGAGGATATCCAGGTGATGTACCAGGGGTTTCTTGATTATCTGAAGGGGAATTATATCACGGCGGAGGAGATTCTTACAGTGTTGGCGGAGGAGGTGAAAAACTCTGCGCTGCTTAAGGACTGCGTGCTTGTACTGGACAGCTTCACGGGATTTACGCCCATCCAGTATACCCTGCTGGAGCAGCTGATGCGGTGTGCCAGTGAGGTGTATATAACGGTGACACTGGATGAGAGGGAGGATCCCTTTGTGATCACGGGGCCCCAGGATCTTTTTTACATGAGCAAAAAGAACGTCAAAGCGCTTGCGGAGATCGCGGTGCGCAATCACATTGCAATTGCGGCTCCGGTGAGGGTGCGTCATGGAAAAAAGAGCCGATTTTCCCAGGCGAAGCCCCTGGAATGGCTGGAGCGGAATCTCTTTCGGATAAATTGGGAAGCATACCCGTGGAATTCCGGTAAAGAAGAGGATTCTCTCAGATACCAAGGAATGGATGAGGAGCGCGGATACAGCTGTCTGTCGGATCCGGGAGAGCATCTTTTTCTCTATAGTCTTGCGGATCCAAGGCAGGAGCTTCTCTTCCTGGCCGGTGAGATCCGGCGTCTGGTTCGCGAGGAGGGCTACCGCTATCAGGATATGGCCATCGTCTGCGGGGATGTGGAGATGTACGGAAATTATGTGCCGGAGATTTTTGAGGGGTATGAGATTCCCTATTTTCTGGATAAAAAGACCCCCATTACCTACCATCCGTTGACGGAGATGATCAAGTCTGCCCTGACAGCGGTGGAGCAGGATTTTTCCTACGAGAGTATCATGGCCTATCTGCGCTGCGGGTTGTCGGGCATCAAGGAGGAAGAGATTGACCTTCTGGAGAATTATATTCTGGCCAACCGGATCCGGGGCTTCGGCAGATGGAAGGATAAGTGGGTGCGTGTCTTTGGCACCCAGGGGGCGGAGGAGTTGGAGCATATCAATAAACTGCGGGAAGCGGTGGCAGAGCAGTTTGGGGAGTTCGCGGCGGTTCTTAAGAAGAAGGGGAGCACCGTGAGGGAGAAGACCGTGGCGCTCTACCATTTTATTACAGCAAGAAATACACAGAACCAACTGGAGGAGCGCAGGATCCGGCTGGAAGCGGAGGGAAGACAATCATTGGCCAGGGAGTACGCCCAGATCTACCGGATTGTGATGGATCTTCTGAACAAGCTGACCCAGCTGCTGGCGGAGGAGAAGATGGATATCCGGGAGTACCGCCAGGTGCTGGAGGCCGGCTTCGCGGCGTCCACAGTAGGCATCATTCCGCCGGGCTATGATCAGGTGCTAATCGGAGACATTGAGCGAACCAGGCTGGCGGATATTAAGATTCTCTTTTTGGCCGGCGTGAACGACGGTCTGATTCCCAGGGCGGAGAAGTCTGGAGGACTGATCTCCCAGCAGGAGCGTGAGATTTTTGAAAAATATGGCATGGAGCTGGCGCCCGGGACAAGAGAGAAAGTGTTCATTCAGAAGTTTTATCTGTATCTGAATATGACGAAGCCCTCACGGAAGCTGTACCTCACCTGGTTTCGCACCGACGGAAGCGGTAAGGAGGCGCGGAAATCTTACCTGACGGGCATGGTGCAAAAGCTTTTTCCCACGCTGACACCGGCAAAGCTGGAGGCGCTTCCTGTATTCTCTCAGATCGTGACGCCAAAGAGCAGCCGTCGATTTCTCATTGAGGGGCTTCACAGGGCTAGAGAGGGAGAGGTTTCCTCGGAATTCCTGGCGCTGCTGGCCTGGTACCGGAGCAGGGAAGACTGGAACAAGGAGGTGGAGCGCCTTCTGGATGCAGCCTTTTTTGCCTATGAAAAGCAGTGGATGAGTCGGGAGGTGACAAGAGCCCTGTACGGCCAGGCCCTGGCGGGCAGTGTGACCCGGCTGGAACGGTTCGCCGCCTGTGCCTACGCCCATTTTATGGCCTATGGCATCGGAGTGAAGGAGCGGGAACTGGGAGAATTTGCCCAGGTGGACATGGGGAGCATGTTCCATGAAGCCTTAGAGAGGTATTCCAGAAAGATGGAGGAGCAGGGGTATCACTGGTTTGACGTACCGCCGGCGGTGCAGGAGCAGCTGGCAGAGGAGGCGGTGACAGAGACGGTGGAGGATGCCGGATACCTGTTGTATCAGGATGCCCGCACCGCGTACACCGTCAACCGTATCCTGCGCATCCTGAAAAAGACCATCGAGACCGTCAGCGCCCAGATTCAGGAGAGCAGCTTTCTGCCGGAGGGCTACGAGGTGTCCTTTGCCTTCGCGGACGACCTGGCGGCGGTGAACTTTACGCTGAGTGAACAGGAGCGGATGCGGCTTCGGGGCAGGATCGACCGCATGGATGTGAAGCAGGAGGGGGACAAGCTCTATGTGAAGGTGGTGGATTACAAGTCCGGAAATACCCAGTTTCAGCTTGTTTCCCTGTATCACGGGCTGCAGCTGCAGCTGGTGGTCTACCTGAATGCGGCGGCGGAGATTTTGAAGACAAAATACCCGCACAAGGAGATTGTTCCGGCGGGCATGTTCTACTACCACATTGACGATCCGGTCATTGAGGTGAAGGGAAACGTCGATGAAAACGAGATTCAGGAGAAGGTGTTTGAACAGCTGAAGCTAAGCGGCGTCGGACTGGATATGGGGGACGCCAGTGTCAGCAGAAAGTCCAGGAAAGCCGGTGGGGAGGAGCTGAAGCTCCTGTCTGAGTTCGTCAATACAAAGATCCGGCAGATCGGCACGGACATCTACCAGGGGGATATCGCGGTCAGCCCCTATCAGCTGAAGGACAAGACGGGCTGTGACTACTGCCCCTACCGGGGAATCTGCGGCTTCGACGGCAAGGTGCCGGGATATGAGTACCGGAGACTGCCGGATATCAGGGAGGCGGAGGAGATTCTGGGAAAAATGAAGGAGGAAATCACAGATGGGAATGACATTCACTAGGGAACAGCAGCAGGTCATTGATCTGAGAGATCGGAATCTCCTGGTCTCCGCGGCGGCAGGCTCCGGCAAGACGGCGGTGCTGGTGGAACGCATTTTACACATGATTTCGGATGCGGAGCATCCGGTGGATATCGACCATCTGCTGATCGTGACCTTCACCAAAGCGGCTGCGGCGGAGATGCGGGAGCGGATCGGTATCGCCATTGAGCGGAAATTGGAGGAGGAGCCCGCCAACACACATCTGCAGCGGCAGCAGACATTGCTGCACAACGCACAGATTACCACCATAGACAGCTTCTGCCTGTTTGTCATTCGCAATTATTTTCACAGGATTGATCTGGAGCCGGATTTCCGGGTGGGGGAAGATGGCGAGCTGAAGCTGATGAAGCAGGATGTGCTGAAGGAGGTGTTGGAGTCCTACTACGCAAAAGAGGATCCCAAATTCACGAAGCTGTCTGAGACGCTGGCCCCGGGAAAGACGGATGAGAAGCTGAAGGAGACGATCCTTGCGCTGTATGACTTTGCCATGAGCGATCCCTGGCCCAAAGCCTGGCTTACGGGCTGTAAGCTTCCCTATGAGGCGGCAGCGCTGGAGGAATTTGAAAAATTACCGGTGCACCAGGCGCTGCTTACGTATCTTGGGGCTGTCACCGCCCAGTGGGGGCAGATGATGGAACGCTGTCTATCTGTGAGCAGGGAATCGGATGGCCCCGGGATGTATGAAGCCGTGCTGGAGCAGGAGAAGGAGCAGCTTTTGGAGCTTTGCCACTGCTGCAGCTTTTCCGATTACGCCGCAGGGGTCTTGGCGGTTACCTTTGGCAGGCTTCCCGCCGCCCGGAAGTTCGCGGGGGATGAAAAGAAGAAGCAGTATGTCCAGGAGCTGCGCAGTGAGATCAAGGACTCCAAGAAAAAGCTGGCAGAGCAGTTCTTTTTTCTGCCGCCGGAGGAGATGGTGGAGCAGCTTCACGAGAACCGGTCCGTCATCGGGATGCTGGTGCAGGTGACCATTGATTTTATGGAGGCCTTCGACGCCAAAAAGCGGGAGAAAAATCTGATGGATTTTGGCGATCTGGAGCATTTTGCCCTGGAGATCCTGGTGGACAGTGAGACAAGAGCGCCCACCCAGACTGCTTTGGAGCTGAGAGAGCAGTTTGCGGAGGTTATGATTGACGAATACCAGGACAGCAACTATGTGCAGGAAGCGCTTCTTGGCGCCGTGGCAGGGGAGCGGAATATGTTTATGGTGGGAGATGTAAAGCAGAGCATTTACCGGTTCCGCATGGCAAGACCGGAGCTTTTTATGGAAAAATACGACACCTTCACAGCAGGGGACAGCGGAAATCAGAAGATCGATCTGCACAGGAACTTTCGTAGCCGGGGACAGGTGCTTGATACGGTCAACGATATTTTCTTCCACATCATGCACAAGGATCTGGGCAATGTGGAGTATGATGAGCAGGCGGCGCTGTACCGGGGCATGGAATTTGCCGAACCCGAGGCGGCCGGCATGTTTGACACGGAGGTGCTTCTGGCAGACCCGGGTGATTTTGACGGGATGGAGGACGCAAAGGAGGTGGAGGCCCTTGTGATCGCCGGCAAGATCCGGGAGCTTATGGATTTTCAGCTGGTGACGGACAAGGAGACGGGGAAGCTTCGGCCTATGGAGTACAAGGATGTGGTGATCCTGCTTCGCAGCATTGGCTCCTACGGCCAGCAGCTGGTGGAGGTTCTGAAAAATCATGGGATCCCGGCGGTGGCGGCCACCGGAACCGGGTATTTTGCGGCAGTTGAGGTGCAGACTGTGCTGAATTATCTGCGCCTTCTGGACAATCCAAGGCAGGATATTCCCATGGCTGCAGTATTGAAATCCCCCATTGGAGGGCTGACGGAGGAGGAGCTGGCAAAGCTTCGGATTCCCCATCCGGAGCTGTCCTTCTATCAGTGTGTATTCGCTTACCGGGAGGAAGGGACAGAAATCCCCCTTAAGGAGAAGCTTGCCGCCTTTTTCCGGCAGCTTGACAGCTTCCGGCAGCGGGTCTGTGACACGCCAATCCATGAACTGCTCTGTCAGGTGCTGGAGGAGACCGGGTATCTGAACTATGTTTACGCACTGCCGGCAGGTCCGGTGCGCCGGGCCAACCTGGAGATGCTGATCGAGAAGGCCATCGCCTACGAAAAGACAAGCTACCACGGCCTGTTTTCCTTTATACGCTACATCAATCAGCTGGAACGGTACGAGGTGGACTATGGGGAGGCGGACGAGGAAAGTGCGGAGAATGCGGTGCGCATCATGACCATCCACAAGAGCAAGGGGCTGGAGTTTCCGGTTGTATTTGTGTCCGGCATGGGGCGTCTTTTGAATCAGCAGGATATCCGGAATCGGATGGTGCTTCATCCCCAGTATGGAATCGGCCTGGATATCACGGATCTTGAACGCCGTGTTCGAATCCCTTCCCTGGCCCGTCAGATTCTTGCCCGCCAGGTACAGATGGAGAACGCCGGGGAGGAGCTTCGGGTACTCTATGTGGCGCTGACCAGGGCGAAGGAGAAGCTGATTCTGACCGGAACCCTGAAGAAGGCTGCGGAGAAGCTGGAGGCCTATGCCATGCAGGAGACGGCGGCGATAGGCTGCATGGATTTTCTGGCAAGAATGAAGGCTGGCTGTTACCTGGAGCTTGTATTGCCGGCGCTTATACGGAAGAATCTACAGGTAAAATCAGTGCGTCAGGCGGGCGGTTACCGAATTCATCTGGTTACGCCCCTGGAGTTGGCTGCCTGTGAGAGTGACCAGTCGATACAGCAGGAGTGGAGCAGGGAACAGCTGCTCTGTTTAACAGAGGATGCCAGCCAGATGCTGATACAGGAGGTGGAGAACCGCATGGCCTTTTGCTATCCTTATGAACAGGAGCGCACGCTGAAGACCAAGCTGTCCGTGTCAGAATTGAAGCACCGCGCCATCGACCGTCTGCGCCAGGAGGAGAGCGATACCTCCTATGCATTTGAAGAACCGGAGCTGATACCCTATGTGCCGCAGTTTATGCAGGATGCGGATGCAGCCGCCGAGGAAAACGTGGCAGTTCTGCGGGGAACCGCCATGCACCGTGTGCTGGAGTGTCTGGATTTTTCCAGAGATTTTGGCAGCGTAAAGGAGCAGGTGGAGCGTATGGCAGCGGACGGCCGCCTGGAGCAGCGGCAGATGGAACTGATATCCTGGCGGAATCTGGAACGGTTCTTCGAGACGGAGCTTGCCGGGCGGATGCAGCGGGCGGACAGAGCTGGAA
>CABQGZ010000063.1 GCA_902463835.1 uncultured Lachnospiraceae bacterium | reverse complement strand
AAAATATGAAAGAAATATAACTCCCGGCAAATATGTTTCCAGTACATATGCCGGGAGAATTGAATAACAGCTATTTTGTAAAAAAAATGAGTGATAAATGGAATGAGAAACACATTATGAGATTGAAAGTAAAATGTGTCTTATCTTCGGTAGATGCAATTACTATAGCATACTTTTCCGGCAGAGCAAGATAAAAACGAACTGTTTGCACAATAATATCCAAATGATACCATTTCAAGCCATCCTCAAAATGTAGATAAAAGTCTATAATAAAGGAAAAAAGAGAAGGGAGTTTTTATCATGAAATACGGACATTTTGATTCCGCCAGCCGGGAGTATATTATCGAACGGGTAGACCTTCCCACCTCGTGGACCAATTACCTGGGGGTGAAGGATATGGCCGCGGTGGTCAATCACACGGCAGGAGGCTACCTTTTCTACAAGTCGCCGGAATATCACAGAATCACAAGATTCCGGGCAAATGCAGTGCCCATGGATCGCCCGGGCCAATATGTGTATCTTCGGGACGAGGAGGACGGGGATTACTGGACGCTGTCCTGGCAGCCGGTGGGAAAACCTCTTACGGAAGCCGGTTACAGCTGCAGGCATGGAATGAGCTACACCACCTACGAATGTGACTACAAGAAGATTCACGGCTCCCAGACCCTGGTGATACCAAAGGAGGATCCGGTGGAGCTGTGGGACGTGAGAATCAAAAACAATGACACCAGAGAACGCAGGCTGCAAGTATTTTCCTATCTGGAATTCTCCTTTCACCACATCATGATCGACAATCAGAACTTTCAGATGAGCCTGTACTGTGCGGGATCCTCCTATAAGGACGGAATCATCGAACACGATCTGTTCTATGAGGAATTTGGATATCAGTATTTTACCGCCAATTTTGAACCGGACGGTTTTGATTGCCTGCGGGATGCCTTTATCGGGCCCTACCGGACGGAGGATAATCCGATTGCCGTAACGGCCGGAAGCTGCTCCTCCTCCAGTGAAAAGGGCAATAACCACTGCGGATCCCTGCAGAAAAATATCGTGCTTAAGCCGGGGGAGGAGATTCGCCTTGTGTTTTTGCTGGGTGAGGGAGATCGGCAGGCCGGAGCTGCCATGCGCCGCAAGTATTCCGATCTGCGTCAGGTAGATCTTGTCTATGAGGAGCTGAGAAGCTTCTGGGAGTAGAAATTCGCCAAGCTCCAGATACAGACGCCCAACGAGGGCATGAATACCATGATCAACACCTGGAACCTGTATCAGGCGGAGATCAATGTGATGTTTTCCAGATTTGCGTCCTTCATCGAGGTGGGAGGCAGAACCGGTCTGGGCTACCGGGATACGGCTCAGGACGCCATGACCATTCCCCACTCCAATCCGGGAAAATGCAGGCAGCGTTTGGTGGAGCTGCTGCGGGGCCTCACCGGGGTAGGGTACGGCCTTCATCTCTTTTCGCCGGAGTGGTTTGAGCCGGACGCGGGGCCAAAGCCCTTCCGGTCGCCCACGGTGGTGCCCGAGCCCAAGGCGTCGGAACGGATCCACGGAATCGAGGATGCCTGCTCCGACGATGCGCTGTGGCTGGTGCCTGCTATTGTGGAGTATGTGAAGGAGACCGGCCAGGTGGAATTCTTCGACGAGAAGGTTACATATGCCGACGGCGGAGCGGACACAGTCTATGAACATATGAAACGGATTTTAGACTTCTCTGCAGAGCAGGTGGGGGAGAGCGGCATCTGTAAAGGTCTGCGGGCAGACTGGAACGATTGTTTGAACCTGGGGGGCGGCGAGAGCGCCCTGGTCAGCTTCCTGCATTACTGGGCCCTGGAGCATTTTATAGAAGCGGCGGCGTATCTGGGCAGGCAGGAGGACGTGGCCTGCTACCGGAGGATGCAGGAGCAGGTGAAAAAAGTCTGCGACGAGGAACTCTGGGATCAGGAGTGGTTCATCCGGGGCGTCACGAAAAACGGACGAAAGATTGGGACTATGGCGGATACGGAGGGAAAGATTCATCTGGAATCCAACGCCTGGGCCGTACTGTCGGGGGCAGCCTCCTTAGAGCAGGGGAGGAAAGCCATGGACAGTGTGGAACGATACCTTTTTACTCCATACGGGATCATGCTCAATGCCCCGGCCTACACCAAGCCCGATGATGACATCGGTTTTGTGACCAGAGTGTATCCGGGGCTGAAGGAGAATGGGGCGATCTTCTCCCATCCCAATCCCTGGGCATGGGCGGCGGAATGCATGTTGGGCCGGGGCGATAAGGCCATGAAATACTACGATGCGCTGTGCCCCTACTATCAGAATGACAAGATTGAGGTCCGGCAGGCGGAACCCTACTCCTACTGTCAGTTCGTGATGGGGAAGGACCACACCGGATACGGCAGGGCAAGGCATCCCTTTATGACAGGCACCGGCGGTTGGGCTTATTTTTCCTCCACCAGATTCATGCTGGGAATCAGGCCGGACTTCGACTGCCTGACGGTGGATCCCTGTATTCCGGCAGAGTGGGATGGCTTTACGGTCATGCGGGAATGGCGCGGCGTCCGTTATCACATAGAGGTTGTGAATCCGGATCACGTGATGAAGGGAATCAAAGAGTTATACCTGGACGGACAAAGGGTACAGAAGCTGCCAGTGATGGAACCGGGAGAAACACATCAGGTGAGAGCGGTTATGGGATGACAAATCAGAGAAAGAAGGAATGAACTATGATCAAATTTGGCACCGGCGGCTGGAGGGCCGTCATCGGAGATGAATTTACCAGGCAGAACATACAGACCCTGGCTTTTGCCCTGGCCAGGAAAATGAAAAATGAGGGTGTGGCGGAAAAAGGCATTGTGCTGGGCTATGACAGACGCTTCCTGTCCAAGGAGGCCATGCAGTGGGCGGCGGTGGTTTTCGCAAAGGAACAGATACCGTCCTATCTGATCAATAAATCTTCGCCCACGCCGCTGGTCATGTACTATGTGAAAACCCACGGATTCCCCTACGGCATCATGGTGACGGCCAGCCACAATCCGGCCATTTACAACGGAATCAAGGTATTTACAGAAGGGGGAAGAGACGCGGACGAGCTGCAGACCAGAGACATAGAGGAGTACATCGCGGAGATTGACCCCGGTAAGGTTCCGGTCATGGAGTATGAGGACGCCAGGGAACAGGGCCTGATCACGGAAATCTATCCCTTGAACGAATACCTGGACAGCGTGATCGCGTCTGTGGACATGGAAGCCATCCGGAGAGCGGGCCTGAAGGTCGCGCTGGATCCCATGTACGGGGTCAGCGAGACCTCTCTGAAGACGATCTTACTCACCGCCCGCTGTGAGGTGGACACTATCCACGAGCGCCACGACACCTTGTTCGGGGGCAAGCTGCCCTCGCCCTCGGCGGAAACCCTGCGCACCTTGAAAAATTATGTGATGGAAAAGCATTGCGATCTGGGAATCGCCACAGACGGAGACGCGGACCGCATCGGCATCATCGACGATCTGGGCAATTTTCTTCATCCCAACGATATCCTGGTGCTGCTGTACTACTATCTTGTGAAGCACAAAGGGATGAAAGGCCCGGTGGTTCGCAATATTGCCACCACCCATATGCTGGATAAGGTGGCGGCAGCCTTTGGAGAGACCTGCTATGAGGTGCCGGTGGGCTTCAAATACATATCCGCCAAGATGCAGGAGACCAACGCGGTGATCGGCGGAGAGTCCTCCGGGGGTCTGACTGTCCGGGGCCACATCAACGGCAAGGACGGCATCTACGCGGCGGCGCTGCTGGTGGAAATGACAGCCGTCACCGGGAAAAAGCTCTCCCGCATCATAGAGGAGATCCGGCAGGAATGCGGCGCCATCTACATGGAGGAGCGGGATTATCGATTCACACCGGAGAAAAAAGCCGCCATGGAGCAGCTTCTCCTCAAGGAAAAGCAGATACCAAAGCTGCCCTTTGCCATCGACAGGGTCTCCTACCTGGATGGAAGCAAGGTATACTTCGCAAACGGCGGCTGGGTCATCGCCCGCTTCTCCGGGACGGAGCCGCTGCTGCGGATCTTCTGCGAGATGCCGAATATTCAGGATGCTGTGGAGGTCTGCCGCATTTATGAATCATTTCTGGACTTGTAGAAAAAGGACTTTTCTGAGATAATATATGTAAAGGGTTTTGCGAATGGCGCGGACTGAACGTCACAAGACCTTATATTATGTAGAAGAGGAAAGATACCATGAGAGCATTTGAAAAAGGAAACCGCAAACCGGCATCATTAAATCGGCGCATTATATTTTTCATTGTCCTGTGCTGGGCAGTGCCCATCGTCCTTTTTTTTGGATTCACGATCATATCCTATCAGGAGAGCATCATAGATAAAAGCGAGGCCGTGATGGAGGGGGAACTCTCCACCGCGGCGTCTTTTGCGTCCATCCGGATTGCAGATGCCGTAACCCTGTGCCAGCAGCCCTCCTACGAGCGAACCTGGGAATCCCTGTGGAACAATTACCGCAAGGGTTCCATAGATGAGAATGCTTATCTGATGGAGATCAGCAGCAGCCTGAAGGGCAAATTCTATGTGGATGAACGGTTTAATCTCTATGCTTTCTATCAGAAGGATGAATCTGCCCCCTCCTGCTATTCCTCACGGAATGGCGTCTCCCACAACAGCTATATGGAAAAAATCAACGACAGCGTGCTGTCCGTCATGGAAGAAGGCACAGATTACACACATGTGAAGGTGATCGATGAACGGATATTCATTATAAGGAATCTGTTTACCACGGCGGAATATCGCCCCTTTGGCACGCTTGTGGTAGAACTGAATAAGAACAAGGTATTTCATGATCTGACACCCAAGCTGCGGGAGAACCTGCTGGTATGCATCGATGGCGCCTGTGTCACCTTTTCGGAGCAATACGAAGAAGGGACGAAGGCCCAACTGGCAAAGCTTCTTTTGAAAAGCTATGATCCGTCCAAGGATGAGAGAATTCAAAAGGAAAATAATCGTACCTACAACGGATATCTGTACCAAAAGAAATTCGATAACTACCACATGGGAATCATGACCCTGACACCACGGCGGGAGATTTACTCCAGCCTGTACGATATGTATCAGATCGTTCTGCTTATGCTGGTGCTGTTCCTTCCCATTATCCTCTACTGTATTTTCTTCCTGCGCAGACAGATTCAGGAGCCCATCAAACGGCTGACCCTGGCGTCCCGGGAGATGGAAAAAGGAAATATCGGAATCACTGTCCCGGGCGGACCCATGCCAAATGAAGAATTTGATTACCTGCGGTCTTCCTTCGACAGCATGTCCGCCCAGGTAAAGACACTTTTCGACTCCTTCTACACCGAGAAGCTGGCCAGAAAAGATGCCCAGATCTCTGCCCTCCAGGCCCAGATTAACCCACATTTCCTCAATAATACCCTGGAAATGATGAACTGGCAGGCCCGGATGAACCAGGATGTGGAGGTGTCCCGCATGATCGAGTCTTTGGGCACTGTCTTAGACTACCGCATGAACCGTGCCGATGTAAAAGCAATCCATCTCTGGGAAGAGCTTCGCTGTACCGACGCCTATTTCTACATCATGTCCATGCGCTTCGGCCAGCGCCTGCAGATTGAAAAGGAAATTGACGAGGAGCTGAACCAGCTCATGGTCCCGCCCCTGATCCTCCAGCCCCTGGTAGAGAACGCTATCGTCCACGGCGTGGAGACCGTCAAGTCCGGAACCATCAAGCTGCGCATCTACCACGATGACACTTACGTCTATGTGGAAGTGCAGAACACCGGAAAAATACTAACCCAGGAAGATATGGAGCGCATCCAGGGAATCCTGCGGGGAGAAGAAGACAAGATCCCCAAAGGCCAGGGCAAGCACACCTCCATCGGCATCCGCAATGTAAATAACCGCATCAAGTTGGTATACGGGGAAGAATACGGATTGAATATTCAGCAGGAAGAAAATTTGACTATATCCACTATAATACTGCCATACCCTCCTAATGCGCAAGAATAAACAAATAATGTCAAATGGGTCTAATGCTTTTTCCAAGACATACATTTATAATATACATATACCAAATAAAGGTAATAAAAAATCTCAGAGGAGGGACTTTTACAATGAAGAACAAAATCTTATCACTACTGTTAGTCACAGCAATGGCAGTCACAGCTCTCGCAGGCTGCGGGACACCAGAACCATCATCCGGCACCACCAAGGACAATGGAAACAAGCAAACGGACGGCGGCAAAGACGCCGCGAAACCAGTCACCCTAAAGACGGTCTCCATGTTTGGAGGAACCGATCCAAACGCAGCCACCTATCAGGCGATCAACCAGGAACTGATGGACGAAAACGGATACATAACCATCCAGGATAATTCCCAGTCCTCGGATGAAGACTGGAAGGCAGCCGTTGCAGCAGATTTCTCCGTAGGAAACGAACCGGATGTACTGCAGTTCTTTACAGATGCCACCGCAGACAGCATTGTTGCCACAGACAAGCTTGTCTCTATAGAAGAGATTCGCGCGGAATACCCGGACTATGCTAAGGATACCCTGGAGGCAGCGCTTGGGGCAGCGGCCAACACCGATGGAACCATGCGGGCAGTTCCCACCACCGGCTACTGGGAAGGCTTGTACTGCAACAAGGATCTCTTCGATCAGTATAAGCTGGAGCTTCCCACGGACTGGGCATCTCTGGAGAAGGCCATCAAAACCTTCAAAGAGAACGGCATTATTCCAATTGCATGCTCTTTGAACAACGTGCCCCACTACTGGATCGAGTTCATGATGCTCTACACTGCGGGAGAAGATGAGTACACCGCGATTCCAAAGACTGCTCCGGACAGCTGGGCAAAAGGTCTTGACCTGTTTAAGACACTGCGGGACATGGGAGCGTTCCCGGAAGATACGGATACTGTGGACGACGCATATATCGGACAGCTGTTCCGGGATAAGAAGGCAGCTATGCAGCTGGATGGTTCCTGGTACGCAGGAAATATCACAGATCTTGACAACACGGTAGTGATCGCGTTCCCAGGTGTACCGGATCAGAAGGCAGAGAAGGCTTCTATGATTGGCGGTATTTCTTCCGGATTCTATATTACAAGAAAAGCATGGGAAGATAAGGACAAGAGAGATGCAGCGGTGAAGTTCGTGATGGCTCACACCAGCCAGGCCAGTGTGCAGAGATACTGGGAAGCTACCGGAGCTGTGGCACAGGCTGCAACCCAGGTGAATCCGGTGAAGGGTGCAACACCATTTGCAAAATCCATCGCCGACTATACAAGCTCTGCCAGCCTGATCGTAAGTCCTACCGACGCCAGGATTGGGGACGCTTATAAGACGCTGGTTGCCCAGATCGTCAAGGTCTCCACAGGCGCCATGACTGCCAAGGAAGCAATTAATCTGGCTCTGGAGAAATACGTGGAACAGTACCAGGAATAAGCATGTAAGGGGGTGTAAGAAAGATGCTGTATAAGAAAAAATGGCCGGTGCTTCTGTTCATCGTACCGGGACTGCTGTTCATGTTTGTCTTTCTTTACATACCATTTGTGGAAAACATAAGAAACAGCCTCTATAATATGAAAGCGGCGGTGGAGCTGCCGGGTTCTCCATGGAAATTTATCGGACTGGCAAACTATAAACGTTTGCTGTCCGACCCGGATCTTCGGGTAGCCATTGTCAATACCTTAAAAATGATGGTGCTGACGGTGATCTTTGAGGTAGGGTTCGCGTTTGTGCTGGCGGTGCTTGTCTCCAACACCAAAAAGCTGCAGCAGGTATTTCGTACCGTTTACTTTTTCCCGGTGGTTATATCCGCTACGGCCATCGGCCTGATGTTCAAGCTGTTCTACAATTATAACGGTGGTATGCTGAATCAGGTGCTGGAATTTTTCGGGAAAAATCCTGTGAACTGGCTGTCGCCGGAGCGGGCGTTTTTGATGGTGTGTATTCCTACCCTGTGGAGTTATATCGGGTTCTACTTTGTGATCCTGCTCACCGGCTTGAGTGACATTTCCGAGGATATCTATGAGGCTGCGGATATTGACGGCTGCGGCAAATTTCGACAGGTATTTTACATTACCATACCCATGATGAAGCCGGTGTTTGCCACCTGCATCACCCTGGCGATCACCGGGGCATTGAAGGTATTCGACCTGCCGTGGGTCATCGTGCCCAATGGGGCGCCCCAGGGGCGCACCCATTTCCTGGGCACCTACATGTACCAGCAGACCTTCGGCCTCAACGATTATGATTACGGCTCCACGCTGGCGCTTATCATTGTGATTTTGGGTGTGCTGGTATCCTGGACGGTAGGATTTTTCACAAGAGAAAGAGAGTAGGAGGGAACAGGATGAAGACGCATAAAAAAAGAAAACCCGGTACAGTCATCGTCTATCTGATACTGATCTTCTGGGCGCTGACCACCATCTTTCCCTTTGCCTGGGTACTGTTGAATTCTTTTAAGCCCTCCGCGGAGGTGCTGAATGCTTCCTTCGCATTGCCAAAGGAATGGAATCTGGACAATTACCGTACCGCTTTTTCCAGGATGAACATCGGAACGGCTTACAAGAACAGTCTGATCATCTCCGGCAGCGTCACCATCGGCGTTATGGTGCTCTCCGCCATGATGTCCTTTGCCATGACTCGCTATCACTTCAAGGGGCGAAGGCTTGTCCAGTCGCTGCTGGCGGCCAGCCTGATGTTCCCGGTGTTCTCCACCATCATCCCGGTGTACCGCATGATGATCAAAGGGGATCTTATCAGCACCAACCTGGCGGTGATTCTGCCTCATATTGCAGGAAATCTAAGCTTTGCCACCATTGTGATGATCGGTTTTATGAAGACTATCCCCATTGATCTGGAGGAGGCCGCCTATATGGAGGGGGCCAATGTGGGTCAGGTATTTTTGAAGATCATTGTTCCCCTGTGCAAGGCGTCCCTGTCCACCGTGGCGATCTTCAGCTTCATGTGGTCCTACAATGACCTGTTTGTGCAGAAGATTATGATTCGGGATAATACCAAGTATCCCATCTCCAACCTGCTGGAGACCATCAGTTCCCAGTACGGCACGGATTTCGGATTGATGGCGTCCTCGGTGACGTTGATCGTGCTGCCGGTGCTGCTGGTGTATATCTTCCTTCAGAAGAATATCATCAAAGGCTTGACAGCCGGGGCCATGAAAGGGTAACATAGAAGTAACAGTTCAGCCATGACCGATAAAACGGGCGAATCATGCTCGCATGAATGAGCACGTTGTGCAGGTCATGAGCGGAGCGCCAGATTATGAGCAAAAGGAGTTGCGAAGCAACGGAGAGCACGTAAGTGCGGTTTTGCGAATGGCGCGGGCTGAACGATCATTGGAAAACAAGGGGGGGACGGCACATGTATCGGGTGATGATCATAGATGATGAACCGATTATTGTGGAGGGCTTGTCCAGGAGTATTCCATGGGAGAAATGGAACTGCCAGGTGGTGGCTACAGCCAACGATGGCATGGAAGGAAGAAGTCGGATTGAGGAATATCGGCCGCATATGATCTTTTTGGATATTCATATGCCGGAGATGGACGGTCTTAAGATGATCGCAGCCATAAAATCAGAGTACGAGGATATGGAGATCAGCATTTTGACGGGGTATCGGGATTTTGATTATGCCCAGCAGGCTATCCGCCTGGGGGTTACCCGTTTTCTGTTGAAGCCCTCCAATATGGAGGAGCTGGAAGAGGCCATCGGGAAGATGTGCAGCAATCTGAAGCGGAAGAACATCCTGGGCGATGACGGGCCGGGAGAGAGCCATGAGAGCACTGCCAGCAGCTTTATCGTGAAGAACGCGCTGGCGTATATACAGGAGAATTATGACCAGAAGCTGACCCTGTGCGAGGTGGCGGAGAAGACGTACGTGAGCCAGTGGCACTTAAGCAAGCTTTTAAACCGTCACACCGGTCAGAGCTTCTCGGAGATCCTGAATCATGTGCGGATCGAGAAGGCTAGGGAATTACTGAAGGATCCGGCCCTTCGCATCGGGGATATCTCCGACGCGGTAGGGTTTTTGGATATGGCACACTTTTCCCGGGTGTTTAAGAAGCAGATGGGAATCTCGGCCAACGAGTATCGGAATAAGGTGTTGGGGAAGTAAAGAGGGCGATAGAAAAGGGGCTGTGAAAAAATAGGAGTTGAAAAACTCCTATTTTCACGGTCCCTTTCTATTACAAAAAAATTCAAACTGAAAATCAAAAAAAGCACTGTTTTCTCTTGAAGTGCTTTCCGGTTATTGAATCCAACTTTTTTTTATGATATGATGCTGGAATCAAAAGCCTTTCTATAGCGCCTTGAAGGAACCGTTTAAACAAACGGAATATTTCGAGCAGATAAAACAGAAAGGTACAGGGGGGAGCAACATGACGCAACAGTTAAAAGTGATTATTGCCGATGATGAGGTCGCAAATCTGAAAGGAATTGCGTCACTGCTTGCCAGAGCATGGCCGGAGACGGAGGTTGTCGCGAGGTTCAATAATGGGAAGGCCATTGTGGAGTATTTGCAGGAGAACCAAGCGGATATCGCTATCCTGGATATCCGTATGCCCTTGATGGATGGCTTGCAGGTGACGGAGTATATCTATGAGAACGACATTGATATATCCGTGATCATCATGACTGGATACAAAGAATTCGAATATGCCAAAAGAGCCATTGATATGCACGTTTCAGCCTTTCTGGAGAAGCCCTTTGACCTGGGGAAGGCAGTGGAGAAGATCAAAGAGGTCTGCCGGGAACGCGTCAAAGATAGGGAAACTGTGGACATTGCCAGAACGGCCGGCCTGCTTCTTGAGAGTCTGATGATGTCAAAACAGAATGAAAGGGAGATGCTGAATGAAATTATAAGCTGTTATACCCAGGTGCAG
>CABQGZ010000062.1 GCA_902463835.1 uncultured Lachnospiraceae bacterium | reverse complement strand
AATTTCGTTCATATATTGAAGTTTTTGTTGGCCTTTGCTATGATGAAACCATGTTCGTACGCTACATAAGAAGGCAAAGGAAAGCACAAAATACACTGGATCATTCCAGCGAAACAAGGAGAGATACGTTATGCTTAACTACAACGTGAAGGTCGGCCTGGTGCCGATGCGCCGGAACACCACCAACCGGCCGGCGAAGACGTTTCTGACATGGGTCTCCGCCGAGGAGCGGGGACATCGCTTCGTGGACTATATCGAGACCCATTTTTCGGATGCCCATGTTTCTTTTGTGGACAGCAAGGGGCTTGGCTGTGCAGATCTTATCTATGATGAGGAATCGGCACAGGCCATCGTGGAGCGTTTCCGTGGGGAAGCGGTGGACGCCATTGTCATCATCAACTGCAACTTCGGCAACGAGGAGGCGGCAGCGGATATTGCCAAGGCGCTGGGAAAACCGGTGCTTCTCTGGGCGCCGCTAGATGACGAATACTACGTGGACGGTATGCGCCCCACAGATTCCCAGTGCGGTCTGTTCGGCGTTTCCCGCCAGATGCAGCGGTATCATATTCCATTTTCCTATCTGCCCTGCTGTGAGGTGGATTCGGAGGATTTTTGCACAGGCTTTGACCGTTTCGTCCGGGTGGCCTGCATGGTGAAGAATTTCCAGGGGCTGCGCATCGGACAGGTGGGTCTTCGCCCGGCTCCCTTTTTCTCTGTGATCTGGAATGAGGGCGAGCTTATGGAGAAGTTCGGTCTTCGGATCAAGGCGATCAACCTGGCGGTACTCCAGGATGAGTTCCGGTGGGTGATGGAACACCGCAAGGAGGAGATTGCCCGGATAGAAGCGTATATTCGGGAAAATTATCGGATGGATGAGCTGACGCCCCAGTATCTCACACGCATGGCGGCGCTGCTGCTGACCTATAAGAAAATCTTTGATGACAACAATTTGGACGTGATGTCCGCGGAATGCTGGACGGCAACGCCGCAGCTTTTTGACGGGGTGGCGCCTTGTGCGGTCTATGGAATCCTGAACGATATGGGATACATGATCTCCTGTGAGAGCGACGTCCACTGCGCCATAACTATGGTGCTGCTGAAAGCGGCGACCCTGGGAGAAGGAAAGCCGCTGTTCGGGGAGTTCACAGTGCGTCATCCGGAAAATAAGAACGCGGAGCTCCTGTGGCACTGCGGTCCCTTCCCCCTTTCTCAGAAGGCGCCGGACAGCGAGGCGCGCCTTGTGAACCAGCGGGAGTGGTTCCGGGGTAAGGACGGCACGTACACTGTGGCGCGTATCGATCAGGAGAGCGGCGATTACATGATACTGCCGCTGCTCTGCCATACGGTGCCGGGACCGCAGACCCACGGAACGTACATCTGGGGAGAGTTTGATGACCTGAAAGCTGTGGAGGCACGGCTGATGGAAGGGCCTTACATCCATCATTTCGTGGAGATGGCAGGTGATTATACCGCGGAGCTTCGGGAGCTCTGCAAGTATGTACCCAACCTGAAGGTAGACACAACACTTGACCGGTAACTATATAGAATACAGGCGCTGAGCCTGGGAGGAATAATCTGAGAGGAGATTTGAAAATGCAACAGATGAACGAATTTTTATTTGCCATGATCCTTACCGAGCTGGAAGATGCAGTGGGCAAGGAGAACTGCTCCACCAGGACCATCGACAAGGTGACCCACAGCGTGGACTATTACTGGCTGTCCCGCATGTGGGCGGATCGGGGCTGCCGCATGCCGGAGGCGGACTTTGTGGTCTGTCCCAAGGATGCCACGGAGGTTTCCAAGGTGGTAAAGATTGCTAATTACTATAAGCTGCCCGTCACCGTCTGGGGAGCCGGCGGCGGCACCCAGGGCGGCGCTCTGCCGGTCTGCGGCGGTATCCTTCTGGATACCAAGCGGATGAACCAGATCTATGAGGTCAACACGGAAGGCATGTACATCGAGTGCGGCACAGGCGCCATCTACAAGCATATTGAGTGGGCGGCCAACGAGGTTGGAAAGGCCACCATGCATTATCCCTCCTCCCTGACCTGCTCCACCGTGGGCGGATTCCTGGCACATCGGGGTATCGGTGTGTGCTCCACCAAGTACGGCAAGATCGATGACATGGTTCTGCAGATGGAGGTGGTTCTTCCAAACGGCGATATCATCAACACCTGCTCTGCGCCCAAGCATGCGGCAGGGCCGGACTTAAACCAGATCTTCATCGGATCGGAGGGAACTCTGGGCATCATCACCAAAGCCCAGATCCGCATCTTCGACCAGCCGGAGGATCGCCGTTTCCGTGGCTTCCTGTTCCAGGATATGTCCGGGGCTTTTGCGGCGGCCAGAGAGCTTTTGCAGAAGTTCAAGCCCTCCGTTATGCGTCTGTACGACGAGGCGGAGACTGCCACCCTTATTAAGAAGATCGTTGGCGTGGAGCGAAAAGGCGCATTTATGAATGTGGCTTACGAGGGCGTCAAGGAGATGGTGGATGTAGAGGAAAAGATATTGCTGGATACCTTCGCGAAGTATGGCGCGGAAGATCTGGGCAGCGAGTACGGGGAAAAATGGTGGGATGAGAAGATCACCTTCTTCTACCCGGGCCACATGATGGATATTCCCCAGATGTTCGGCACTATGGATACCATCGCGCCTTACGGCAAGATCGAGGAGATATACTGGGCCATGAAGGAGGCCATCGAGACCAAATTCCCCCAGGCCAAGTTCATCGCTCACTTCTCTCACTGGTATGAGTGGGGCTCTATGGTATATGACCGCTTTATCGTGGACGGAAAAGATGTGCCCCAGGATCCGGTGGAGGCGCTGCGCCTGCATCAGGAGATCTGGACCACCGGCGTCCGGGCGGCCCTGGCTCATGGCGGTGTGGTAAACGACCATCACGGCGTGGGCATCAAGCTGGGACGTCTCATGAAGGAACAGTACGGCCCGGCCATGCAGGTATTCGAAGGTCTGAAGAAGACACTGGATCCCAACGGAATTATGAATCCGTTCAAGCTTGGACTTTAATAGAGGAGGAAAAAGAATTATGAATCTTTCAGAAAAAAGCAAACAGCACGTGGATTCCTGCCGTTTCTGCTGGATGTGCCACCATATCTGTCCCATCGGAAACGCCACAGGCCATGAACGGAGCACCGCCCGGGCCCGGGCCCTTGGAATCTCCTTGGTAAACCGCGAAGCCATGGAGCTTGAGGAGATCATGGACAACATCTATGAGTGTGCCGCCTGCGGCGGCTGTGTGAACGTGTGCGTCACCGGCTGGGATCCAGTGATGTTCACCAAGGAGACGCGCCTGCAGGCCGCACTGGAAGGAAAGCTGCCATCCTACATAGAAAAACTGGTGGACAACTGTCTAAAGACCGGCAACGCCTACGGCATCACAGAACTGGATCCAGAGCTGACAGCCGCCATAAAAAGACATGCAGACAAGAAGGACACTCTGTTGTTCTTGGGCGTGGATGCGCGGTATAAGGCTGCATCTTCCGCAGTAAAAGCCATCGAAGCGCTGGAAAAAGCAGGGGTAGAATTCACGGCACTTGCAGATGAACCGGCCAGCGGCCAGCAGCTGGAATATCTGATTGGCGCCGCAAATGAGACAAAAGAGCAGATGGCAGCATGCGCCAAAGTCGTAAACGCCTACAAAAAAGTAGTTGCCTACGATCCCCAGGACGCGAAAGTATTCAAGCGCGAATACAAGGAGTGGGGAGTAAACATAGAAGCAGAGACAGTCACCTTCCCCTCCTATCTGGCGGAACTGTTGGAAAGCGGAAAATTAGCTGCCACAAACAGCGGAAAGGAAGTCGTCTACCAGGATCCCTTCCAGCTTGCAAGAGATCTGGGCGAGACGGAAGAAGCGCGTAAGGTGATTGATGCTTATGCCGTGCGAAAGGAAATGTTATGCCATGGCAAAGAGACTATGTGGGCAGGCAACATTCTGATGAAGGAATGGATGAACGATGTTATCGTACGCGTAGCCGAAGACCGTATCCGCAACGCCAAAAGCATCGGCGCAGATACCATTGTGACGGCTAGTGTATCGGAGTACGTATCTTTAAAGGCAGTAGAGCAAATCGATGTGACGATCTTGTCTCTTGAAGAGCTGATACTATCATAATATGCAGCGTTGCGAGTTATAGGATGGCTAATAACGTAGCCCCGGAACAAGGGTATGCCCATGACAGACCCTTGCAAAACGCCGGCACTTAGCGAACAGGCCCGGAACGGGACTGTGAGGTTAGTGTCCGCTGCGTTTGTGCCTGGAGCGAGAGCGCGTCTGACATGGGCATACCCTTGCTCTGGGGCGGCCCTTTGCATCAGCCCCCCCCCTCTTGCTCCGGGGCGGCCCTTTGCACAGTAACTTATGTTACAGATAAGTGTACAGAAAGGAAGAATTATGTTAATATCATTACAGGAAATCATAGCAATGGCAGAAAAAGGCGGCTACTGTATCCCCGCCTTCAATGTCTACAACTTAGAGACCGTCATGGGCGTAATCAAGGCGGCAGAAGAACAGAAAGCCCCAGTAATCCTGCAGGTCTATCCCCGGCTTTTAAATGAAGAAGTGGGCTATTACCTGCTGCCGGTCATGACAGCGGCCGCCAGAAAGGCATCCGTACCGGTGTGCTGCCATCTGGATCACGGCCCCTCCGAGAGCGAAGTCACCAAGGCACTGCGCTGGGGAGCCACCGGGATCATGCTTGACGGTTCCGCACATCCCTTCCAGGAAAATGTAGCCCTGACAAAGCACATCGTGGACACCTGCGCCTCCATTGGCGTCGGTGTGGAAGGAGAGCTTGGCCATGTGGGCAGCGTCAACGACGACACCATGGAAGAGTATACAGATCCCAAGGAAGCCGCAGAATTCGTAAAACAGACAGGCGTCACCTGTCTGGCCGTTTTGATCGGGAACGCCCACGGACATTATAAGAAAGAGCCGAAGCTTGACATCCAGCGGGTAAAGGCAATCCGGGAGGCAACCGGAGGAATGCCGCTGGTGCTTCATGGCGGCTCCGGAATTCCGGATGAGCAGGTGAAGGCAGCCATCAAAGCAGGTATCCGCAAGATGAATATCGGAACGGACGTCTGCTGCGCCTTTGCCGACGGTACCAAGGAGATTCTTGACGATCCCACCAGAAGCCTTGCGGTGGATCTCTTCATGAAGCATCCCATTGAGACAGTAAAGAAGCTGGCGGTAGAAAAAATCCGGCTTGTGGGAGCGGATGGCATGGCCAAATAAGAGGGATATCAAAAATGGGAAATAAAATTAAGATTGCGGGAATCGGCGCCTGTGTTATGGATACGCTGGTGACGATCCCGTCCTACCCAAAGGAAGATACAAAATTGAGAGCTCACTCCAGCAAACCGGCCGGCGGCGGTCCTGTGGCCACCGGCCTGGTTGCCGCACAGAAGTTAGGAGAGCAGGCAGCTTATATCGGAGTGCTGTCCGACGACAATGGCGGCATTTTTCTGAAAAAGGATTTTGAAAAGTACGGAGTAGATACAGAGCTTGTGGAGATAAGAAGCGGTTACCGCTCCTTCACCTCCGTGATCTGGCTGGCCCAGGATACGGCCAGCCGCACCTGCGTGTTTGACAAGGGGAATCTTCCGCCCCTGGCATTGGGTGAAAGCCAGAAGCAGGCGGTTGCGGAAGCCAAGATTCTGATGGTTGACGGAAATGAGATGGATGCGGCGGAGGAAGCATGTGTGATCGCCAGGAAAAACGGCACGAAGGTGCTGTACGACTGCGGCGGCCTGTATCCGGGTGTGGAACGGCTGTTGAAGCTTACGGACGTCATGATCCCGTCGGAGGAATTCGCGCTGGGACATACCGGGTGCAGTACGGTGGAAGCTGCGGCAATCCGGCTGTATGAGCTGTATCATCCGGAAATTGTTGTAATCACCTGCGGGAAGCAGGGAGGGATCCTGTATCAGGGCGATGAAAACGGAATCATTCAATACCCTGCATTCTGGGTGGACGCAGTGGATACCAACGGTTCCGGGGATGTATTCCACGGAGCGTTCGCGGCGGCCATGGTGAAGGGGTATTCCTATTCAGACTGCTGTATATTTGCAAGTGCGGTGTCAGCGGTCAAGTGCACTGGCGTGGGCGCCAGAGAATCGGTTCCTGATCTTGAGACGGTAAGACAATTTTTGGAAGCAAGGGGCTTTGCCTGGTAGCAGTTTGGCGCTTTGCCTGGGCAGGGTAGCACACAAGAGAAGAAAGGCTGGATGAAAAATGAAATATTTGCTTGGCATAGATTTCGGCGGAGGCTCGTCAAAAGCGACTCTGATCGACACTATCGGCAATATCGTGCAGGAAAATACAGTGGAATATCCAACCAGTTATCCCAGACTTGGCTGGTGCGAGCAGGCGTCCGAGGATTGGGATCGGGCGCTTTGCGAGAATGTAAAGGAGTTGCTGACAAAGAGTGGAATTGACGCCGCGGATATTCTGGCGTTGGCCATTGATTCCGCCACCCACACCTGGGTGATGTGTGATGAGGACATGCGGCCCCTTCGTCCTGCGATCCATTGGACGGATTCCCGGGCCGGGAAGCAGGCGGCGTACCTGCGGGAGGAATATGGTGATCTGATCTTTGACAAAAGCTTCCATCGGCCGGATACCATATGGACGCTGCCCCAGCTTCTTTGGGTAAAGGAGAACGAACCGGAGAATTTTGGCAGACTGCGTCATATCTTTTTTGAGAAAGACTACATCCGGTATGGATTGACCGGAGTATACTGCACGGACTATATTGAGGCCCAGGGCAGTATGCTGTTTGACTGTAAGGAGAACCGATGGAGCAGGGAGCTGCTTGAGATTGCGGGGATCCGGGAGGAGATGGTTCCGCCGGTGGGAAAGCCTACCGATGTGATCGGCAAGGTGACAAAGCAGGCGGCAGCCAGATGCGGTCTTGCGGCGGGAACACCGGTGATCTGCGGCACAACGGACACGGTTCTGGAGGTATTTGCCTCCGGTGCGGTTCACTCCGGAGATGTGACCGTGAAGCTTGCAACGGCGGGAAGAATCTGTGTCATTACAAAGCAGCCTTACCCGAATCAGCATCTGGTGAATTATGCCCATGTGGCGCCGGGATTGTGGTATCCGGGGACGGCTACAAAAGCGGCAGCCAGCTCCTACCGCTGGTACCGGGACACCTTCGGAGGGGATTACGAAACCTTAAATGAAGGAGCGGAGCAGATACCCATCGGTTCCGAAGGACTTCTGTATCATCCTTACATCAACGGGGAACTGACTCCCTATGCGGATCCGTCCCTGTGCGGCAGCTTTATTGGAATTCGGGCGACCCATACAAAGGCTCACTTTACCCGCAGCGTGCTGGAGGGGGTATCCCTGTCGCTGCTGCACTCCAAAAAGACCTTGGAGAAGCTGGGAATCGCGCTGTCGGACAGGGCCACCATCATCGGCGGTGGCGCCAAGGGCCCTCTCTGGCGGCAGATCACGGCGGATTGTCTGGGACTTACCCTTGTGAAGACAACCAGCAGTGATTCTTCCCTGGGCTCTGCCATGCTGGCCGGCGTTGCCATGGGCGTGTTTGCGGACTGCCAGGAGGCGGTGAAAGCCTGTATTCGGATTGAGAGTACCACGGTTCCAATTCGGGAAAATACGGAAAAATACAGCAGACTGTTTGACGAGTACGAAGCTGTCCACGATGCGCTGGAACCAATCTATAAAGCGCGTGTGCAGAAGTGAGGGATTAGATGAGAATAGTAGTATGCGTAAAACAGACGGCGGCAGGGGAGCTGAATCCCTTCGACGCCTGTGCCTACGAGACGGCGTTAGGGATACCGGAGGCGGAGGTGATTCTTCTTTCTATGGGGCCAGAGAAGACGAGAGAGATGCTCCTTGGCCTGACAAGATTAGGGGCGAAGAAGGCATACCTGCTGTGCGACAAGGATTTTGCAGGGGCGGATACCCTGGCTACCTCCTACACCCTCTCTGTGGCCATCGGGAAGCTTGCGCCGGATCTTGTAATCTGCGGGAGGCAGACGGTGGACGGAGATACCGGGCAGACGGGCCCGGCGCTGGCGGTTGCGGCGGGCTTGTCTCTGATCACAAATGTGATGGAGCTGATGAATTATGAAGGACAGCTCACCTGCAGGACACGAACCATGGGAAGTAAGACCGTGGATTATCCGGCTCTGATCACCGTGGAGCGGATCAATTGTCTGCGTCTTCCCAGCATCCGCTCCAAGCCGGGGGAAGTCATTGTGTGGAATGCGGATGCCCTTGGCGCAGACAGAGCGCGGTGCGGCTTAAAAGGTTCGCCAACCAGGGTATTGGCATCCTTCCAGAATGAGGAAGGAAAACGAAAATGCAAATTTGTGGATGCAGCCGTGCTGGACGAGGTGATTGCCAAAGGGCTTCGAAAGGAAAAGGAGCGGGTACTGCCGGTCTCGAAGGACGGAGCCAAGCTGAAAAATGTATGGATCGTAGGAGAAAAGTGCAGGGAGATGGCGGAGGGAATCAGTGACGATATCCGCCTGATCGACCGGCAGAAGGCAGAGGCGGCCGGGGAAGCATTTGTGCTGCAATTTGCGGCGCAGATAGAGGAAGAACAGCCAAAGGCTATACTCTGGGACAGTGATGCATGGAGCAAACAGATTGCCCCACAGGTGGCGGCGGTGCTTAAGACCGGACTGTGCGCGGATTGCACGGCCCTGGAGACGGATGGTCAGAATTTATATATGTACCGCCCTGCTTTTTCCGGGAATATCATTGCGAAGATCGGCTGTGCCGCGAGACCGCAGATGGCCACTGTGCGAACCCTGGCGGAAGGTACTGCCGATGTGGTTTGTGCCATGGGTAAAGGGGCAAGAGCAGCCCAGACGGTTGTGGAAGCATATGTGGAGAGAAAGAATAGGGAACAGGAACCAAGATGGGAGACAGCGGCTTCCAGACTGGCGGTTGACGCGGAGATGTTCCCTTATGAGAAACAGGTGGGTATGACCGGAAAGACCATAAGTCCGCCGGTGTATCTGGCCGTGGGAATCTCTGGAGCGGTGCATCACATCGCAGGTATGAAGCAGTCCGGCACGGTGATTGCGGTGAACCCGGATAAGAAGGCTCCCATATTTGACTATGCTGACTATGGGATTGTGGCAGCTGCCGAAGAAGTGTTTGGCCTGTGACAAAGGAATGTTGGATGTATGGCGATAGTGGAAGAAAAGAAAGGGGATATAGAACAGATGAATTTCAAAAAAGGTTATAAAAAAGCATCGGGATATACTTCCATCTGTAAGATTGGAGAATGTTCCTTAAAGAAACTGGAATTTGGTATCATTGAGCTGGAGGACGGCGAAAGTGTAGCGTATGATACACAGAACAGGGAGACGGCGTTTATTTTGCTGGAAGGATATTGTACGGTGAAATTCGATGATCAGATCTGGGAGAACATCGGAAACCGTAACACAGTCTTTGAAAATAAAAAGGCCGTCAGCTTCTATATGCCGATAGAACAGAAGCTGACCATCGTGGGGAACGGACACGTGAAGATTGCAGTCTGCGGTGCAATCGTGGATGAGAAGACAGCGCCCCAATTGCTGCCGGAAGACCATGTTGTATTAAAGACACTGGGGATTCAGCCCTGGGAGAGAGAGACAAGCTTTGTGATCGACGGGAATTCCAACGCAAAGGTGCTTACCATTGGCGAATGCTATGTGACGCCGGGCAACTGGGCTGGTTTCCCGCCTCACAAGCATGATGTGGACAATATGCCGGCGGAATGTATTGCGGAGGAGATCTACTATTTCCTTTTTGATCCCAAGGAAGGCTTCGGTGTACAGTGTGTGTACACATCCGACGGCTCTGTGGATGAAGCTTACCGCGTGAAAAATGACGAGCTTGTGGAATTCCCTTACGGATATCACACCACAGTCAGCACGCCGGGCTATGCCACTTACTTTCTCTGGCTGATGGCAGGAGATTATCAGGGCTTCAACCGCTCTCTGGACCCCGAGCATGCGTGGGTGGCGGAACTGGAGAAAAAAGCATGATCAAAGAGCAGATATTCGGAGTCACAAGAGAAGGAAAAATGGCAAAAAGATATGTGCTTTCCAACGACCGGGGAATGGAAGTGGAGCTGAGCGACTTCGGCGCGTCCATATTGGCAATCCGCGTGCCAGACAGAACGGGAACACAGGTGGATGTGCTGTTGGGATACGATACACTGGAGGAATATTATGATAATTCCTGCGGCTTCGGTGCATATATAGGGAGAAACGCGAACCGTATCGGGGAGGCGCAAGTGACGCTAGACGGTGTGAACTATAAGCTGGAAGCGAACTCCAAGGACATCAATAATCTTCACAGCGGAAGCAACCGCTCTCATTATCAGATGTATCAGGCAGAATACGGGGAGGATGAGGACGGTGCTTATGTTGGATTCGCAAGGATCAGCCCCCATCTGGAACAGGGTTTCCCGGGAAATCTTCATCAGTGCATCCGCTATCGGTTGACGGAGCAGAATGCGCTGGAAATAAAATATTATGCCGTAAGCGATGCCAAGACGGTGATCAACCTGACCAATCATTCCTATTTTAATCTGTCCGGCCACGACAGCGGAGATATTCTCTCCCATGAGATGGAGGTGTATTCCGATGCGTTTCTTCTGACGGACGAGAATCTGCTTCCCACAGGAGAGATTGCTTCAGTGGAAGGAACGCCCATGGATTTTCGGAAGATGCACACGGTAGGGGAGCGCATTGGCGCAGATTACGAGCCGCTGAAGCTGGCAGGCGGGTATGACCACAACTATATTCTGCCCAACGATGGAAAAGTGCGAAAGGCAGCCTGGCTTCGAAGCCCCAGAACCGGTATTGCCATGGAAGTCTGGACAGATCTCTGCGGTATGCAGGTCTACAGCGGCAATTTCTTAAATCACAGGCGGGGCAAGGG
>CABQGZ010000061.1 GCA_902463835.1 uncultured Lachnospiraceae bacterium | reverse complement strand
ACGGCATTAGAGATTCAACAAAACAAAATTCCTTTTGCGTTATCGGATAATTACCGAGTATACCTGCTGTCCATTGATAAAATACTTTTTCATCCTGACACCATGATAATATTGTATTTACATCCGAAGCTTTATATGGCCTTATTCTAATCATACATTTTCCCTCGCAAATTCCGATTTTTCTTTATATTTCTTCAGAAATTTCTTTGCTGCAACTCTCAATAAATTCTGTCATGCTCTCAAAATGCTTTGGACGAATTCCCACTTTTTCATATTCTGCAAGATACTTATTCAGAGCCTGATCGAAGACATCCGCATTCTCCTCCAGATTTTTGGGGTTAAATTTGTCCATAATTTCAAAGCCATCCACTGCTATACTTTCTGTGATCTCATAAAACATCCACTGTAAAGACAATAAATTCATAAAGGAAGAATACACATCGTCTCTGCCTGCCGCCTCGGCCATTTTGTTTTTCCAATTAGAATACATTTCCTCATACGTTCCACGCAGATTTTCTGCAGAAGGGAGTTCCTTTTTCTTCGGAACCTGCAGATACCCGTCTGCCAAAACGAAAACTTCCGTCAGCTCTGCCCGTATCTTTTCCACTGTTTCTGCCTGAATGACGGCAAGAATCCCGGTTTCAAGATTAAAAGGAAGTCCAAGCTGCTTCAGCTCATCCAAAGCCCTTTTCGTTCCTTTTCTGAAATACCGTCCGTTATGCAGCATAACAGCATTTTCTATCAACTCAATAGCCGCCCCTGCACAGCTTCTGGCTTTTGACAAAGACTGTGCGAGATATACCTCTGCAAGCATCTTTTTTGCATCGCCATACGCCTGGTCTGCCTTCTCATATCGCCTGTTCGATGCAAGAAGCTCTGCCGCCTTTCTTCTAATCTCATTCAGTCTTTTCAATGCGCTTTTATCTTTGCAATAGACAATCACCGAGTCGAATAGTTTGGATAAATGTGCATGGTCGCACTGCGCATCATTTTCAAGCATATCCCAGTTGGTACAATAAAGGTCATATCCTATACCGACATCATCTATAATAAAGCCGTCAGCCAGAACCTGTCCATTTTCGTCATTGATCAGTATCATCAAATCAAGATCGGATTTTTCGTACTCATCTCCGGTAATCACCGAACCATACACACCAATCAGTGCCAGGGAATCGGGGCACAGAGCTTCCGCCTTTTTTATGATAGCGTCTATCATTTTTTCGTTCCTATCATTCATTCCAAGTCCCTCCGATACAAATCCCGATTCTAATTTTTTACTTTTGCTGTTTTAACTTTCTACAAAGAATCAGCTTTATGATAATGGCTATTATCAAAGGGGCAACCGTATATATGCCATAATACAAAATACCTGTGTACCATGGCGCCGGCTGCATAGCATAAACCTGGGGATGTATCCTGTAATCCAGACATACATAGATTGCATGCCCTGCAAAAGCCCCAATCAATGAAATGATCAGTATATTTAAAACTCCGTTCAGCTTCTTTAACATAGAACAAGCCCCCATGAGATTCCCGCAATCCTTTACAGCCATCAAGCCTTCCCGTTTATATCTTCGTCCTCAGTCCTTAAATCACTGACTGTTTTATCTGCTTTCAAATTATCCCGTGCACTTTTTTCTTCTATCTTCTTATAGGCTTCCATCATTCCATTTTTAACCGCCCATTTGATTACAAAATACAATGCTGCCAAAACAACAATAGCCGTTCCTGCGCTAATACCCAGTTCCTGCCACAGTTCGGCAATCCCTTCACTCATTCCGAATTTTTCCCATAAGTCCATTTTGCGTTTCTCCTATTATTCCTTTTTTACGCTCACGTTCCTTAACAACACGGAAATTATCAATCAACCTTATGAAAACTCACTGTCTGCTTTTTCATGGATATTTTCCCCACCTGCCAGCCATATTCTGCAAGCTCTTTTTTATATTTCAGAAAAGAGTGGTCAATCGGTATCCCTGCGATCTCCTGAATCTCCTCAAAGGTCAGCTGAAATGATTCCATTCCGCTTTTCTTCACATATTCCCATAACGTGTTGTATTTACTCATTGCCTTTCTCCTCTCTTTTTCTTAAAAATATAAATGACAGTATTGATGATACATAACAGCATAAAAAGACTCGTAAAGTTAATCCAGATATCCCTGTACGCTGTTTTCGCCAAAGGTTCCCGCAATCCGCTGAACCAGACATAGGCAAACGCCAACAGCTGAGAGGGAATATATGCAATCAAATATCTGAGAGCCAAAGGCTTAACAGGCAGATTCGTGCATAACTCAAATGCTGCTATCCCGATCAGGAGAATAATAGCCCTGTCTAATTCGTGCCCGTTACCGCTTGGGTCTTCATATACGCCGTTACAAAGATACAAAACGCTGCTCAATAATGTAATTGCTGTATATATCACCGAATAAATCGACACAATACGGATCCATTTTTTCTTATTCATTTTATTTCCTTTCCAAGGCTGCAGCCTAACGTATTGATCCCTATGCCGAAACAGAAAGGTTCGTACCGGATTCCGGTTTTAATGCTTCTCCGGTTTTCGTATAGATTACAGGCTCTGTCTTAACAGCATCCGCTGTTTCTTCGATAGATACGCCATTGTCTGCACCAGTCTGAACCGAATCCGTCTTCTTGTCCAATGCGGCCTTTCCACTTTCACTGATGCTTACGGTATCTGTATCCTCATTCCGGCTTTCCGCTATCCTCTTTTCCAGCTCCTCGCGCTCTTCCTTGCGCTTCCTGATGGCGTTTTCCTGCTCCGTCTTCACTTTTTCCCTCGCTTCCTTTGCGTCCTCCTTCATTCCTTTTTCTGCTTTCTTTTGATAGTCCTCTGCTTTCTCTGCAAAGTCCCCGACATACCCCATCGCCCGCTCCATGACGGCTGTATCACCTCTCCGCTCTGCGTCTTTATACACACGGAAGGGTGTATTCAGTAACTTCATATTCGTACTTGCTCCTGCAAGGCCTTCCATTGTTTTCGTATGCATAATTGTCCCTCCTGAATTTTTCCTGACATAATCCTTTCTAAGAAACCCATACAATAGAATCCACGCTTCGCGAGTCTTCTACAATAAAATCTAAAAGAAGATTTTATTGTAATGTATTGTTATGAATGATGCCGTCATTCCAAAAATACCGGAAAACAGTGCGCATTTGCCACCGTCTTCCGGTATTGATACCACACTAAAAACTTAAATCCCTTTTATTCTGATACAGAAGCATTCTGCCGCCTGTATGTATCATTGTCTTTCTGGCTTAACTCATTTTCTACCTGTGCCAGCTTTTTCTCCAACTCCCGGATTTTGTTTTCCTTATAATTGCCAGATGGCATAAAGGGATGCCCGAAGGGCGTTTCATCTCCGGAAGCAGACTGGAGCTGCTGTTCCAACTGCTGCTTTTTCTCTTTCAGCTTCTTGATCTCCCTGTCAACCTTATCCGTATTGCGGACTCTTCCCCCCGCCGTTTCCCCCTGTCTGCCCCCGCCTCCCTTAGCGGAGGGCCGCCCGCCCGCCCCGTCAGGGGCCTGCATTACGGGATGCCCGGATGGGTATACCTTCGGTGCTTTGCCATTTTCGCTTTTCTCGGAACGGTCATCCTGTTCCTTTGCATGGCCAGCTTTTGGGTCATCAAAAAAGATTTTCCGGTTGCCGCTCTCGTCCTGGCCTACCCGGTACAGTCCCGTAGGCTTTTGCCCCGATTTTTCACTGCCGATGTACTCGTCCTTTGGTTCGGACAGCCTGCCCGAGTTTTTCTCCTCTGCAGCCTTTTCTGCCTTCTCTGCCTCCTTTGCCTTTTCCGCCCTCTCAGCGGCCAGTTTTTCCTTCACCCGCTCTGCGTAGTCAGCGCCAGAATGATCATAATTTCCTTGGCCTTGCCGTATGGCATCAAGGTATCCTTTAGGGTTTCCTTGAATCTGCATTGCCATAAGCGTGTTCCTCCTTCAAATTGATATTGTCAAGCGACTTCTTTTCAGTCGCTTTAAGCTGCTTTTCAGCCGCTCCCCGCCGCAGACAGCTTCCTTTTTCTTTTTTCGGCTGTAGTAAGTAGCATTTTAATCCATTTGCTGTGTGCTGCTTTCTGAATGCTGTGGAATGATCAGCAGCACATGGAGGACAAATACATGCTCTTGAGTCTCTATACTCATGGCGCCGCCATATTTTTCAGCCACTTTTTTTACATTCGACAGACCTGTCCCTTTTTTGAACGCGCTTTTTCCATGGACGCTGTTCTGAATTTCCATCATAAGGAAATCTCCCTGGATCCGCCCGGACACACGGATATACTTTTCTATGCCGGCACCCAGATTTTTTACTGCATGGATTGCATTATCCAGTGCATTTGACAGGACAATACAGATATCAATATCTCTGATGTCACAGGGATATGGCAGAAGGAGAGAACAGTCCACATCGATCCCCATACTTTTTGCAATCCCCAGTTTGTTCCCCACCAGAATATCCACTACCGGATTATTGGTACTGCAGGGGAATGACATTTTTTCCGCCATATCGTCCAGATCCTCCATATAGGTTATGGCTTCCTCCAGTTTCCCGCTCTGCAGGAGCTTTTTTACCACTGCGATGTGGTTTCTGATGTCATGTCGGAAAGACTTTGTTTCATCGTAACGGGTTTTCGCTTCCTCCACATACTGGTTCAGGGAATGTTCCTGCTGTTCCAGCAGTGAAATTTCAGTGTTTAAACGAAAACTCTGCTGCAGTTTCTTATAGGAAAACAGGATGCAGAACAGGCTGGCAAGTCCCAGAAAATACATGGACAGCATCTGCCCATGGCTGAAAAAGTGTTCCGCAGGCCCTTTGTCCACCGAGATTTCAAACTGGAAATCATATTCAATCGCATTGATATAGCTACTCATAATAAATATCATCAGGATCGGAATGAAAATCAGAACCATCTGCTGCATTCCCATTGTGGTTTCAAGAGTATCCACGGGATCAAGATCATTCCGGGAAAAATAACGGTACACCATATAATAACAAAAACCGGTCAGAACCAGTGATGCCACCTCACTGATCAGCATGGCCGCAATATTATCTGTCTCATGGAAAAAGGAGGGCAGCCATGGGTATGGAAGACTAATCATCGAGTTTACAATTCCGCCGCAGAGCAGCATAATTTCCGCTGCCAGAGCCGCATACAGAAGGGAATGCTTAAAACCTGCACGGCAGATAACAGTCCCGTATGCTGTGAGCAGAAAAATAAGCACCACAAAGCCAATGATTGTGGTGGCTGGAACAAAATCATTGATAATCACTGCACCTACTGCAAACAGGAGATAAAAAGGAGGCCACATTTTCTTTTTCAAAATTTTTGCCAGGAAATAAAACTGGAAGGACATCTCGACAACGCCCATTATATATACATTAAAAAAATCTAAATACTCAGCCATGCTACTTGCCCCCATGTGTAAAAAAACCTTACATATTCTTCATATACTGCAGAACAACACTGGAAAACTCCTTACTCCGCAGCCGCGATACGGGAACTTCTTTGCCGTTATCCATACAGGCAGTCCCGTTTTTATATCCTTTTAAATGCTTCAGGTTGATGAGATAGCTCCTGTGGCACCGGAAAAAATGGCTGCCCAGCTTCGTTTCCAGATTTTCGATCCGCTCATAATAATCAACAACCTCGCCGGAAGCCAGGTTCAAATATATTTTCCGGTCTATGATCTCGCAGAAAATAATCTCCTCCTCCCGGATGATGCGCCCCTCATATCCCTTTTGCACCAGCAGACTGTCTTCGCTGGCATTTTGCATGGAAGTGTAAAGGCGCTCCATCGTCTTTTCAAACTGTTTTTCCTCCACCGGCTTGACCAGATAATCGTAGGCCTGCACCTCGAAAGACTGAAACACCATCTCTTTCAGTACCGTGATAAAGATCAGGAATCCCCGGAACTTAGAAGCCCTCAGCTTCCTTGCCGTTTCCAGGCCGTCCATGCCATTCATCTGAATGTCCAGAAACAGGATGTCGATCTGCCCGTCGTAGCTTAGCAGCTCTTCGCCGCTTGAAAATGTCCGAAAACAGATCTCCCTGTTCTTTTTACGGAAAAAATCGGAGGCCATTGCCCTTATATGATCGGACATATGTTTTTCATCATCACAGATTGCAATATGAATCAATGCGCCACCTCCTCGCCATTATTCGTCAACGGTAAAAGAAAAACTTTTGCCGTTGCCATAGACCGACATATTATGATAAACTGTCCGAAATGCCAAAACAATTTAATTGCTGTGAAATGTTTATCTGTTGCCGCGAAATGCTTAACTTTGCGCCCGCATCTGCTCAACCAGGGATTGCTTTTTCTGCCTGCGTACCATCCAGACAGACAGGACTACCTCCATGCCAAACAGCACCAGGAGGAACAGCCCCATTTGCAGGAACGGGAACTGGTATGGGACAACTGCACCTGCAAAGGATTTCTTGCTGACTTCCGCACAGACTGCCATGGAAATCGGTAGCCCCAGGATCACGACGGTAAGCGCCGCAAAAAGCGCATGACACATCCCCTCGGTGACACTCATCCGGCACAGCTGCTTCCCGGTCAGGCCAACGGAGCGCAGGATACTGTTCTCCCGCTTTCTAGACATCTGGTTGGAAAGCGTCGTATTGATCAGATTGACAACGCCGAACAGGAAAATCAGCCAGGAAAGCGCCTGCAGGCTTCCAAAAATAATGCTGCTCTGCATTTTCTCATATTCGATATGTGAGGCTATGGTATCCATTCCAAGATTGCTGCGGCCGGATACCAGCTCCTGCAAGCTGCTTTCCACAGACTCTGCTTTTTTGGGATCATTCACAATGCTCCAGGAGTAGTCAAAGCTTTCGATTTCAGGATGTATCTCATGAAACAGCTCCTCCGGCGCGAACAGAGCCGCCGAATCCATGGCAAGCGTACCATGTCCGTTTGCTGTCTTTGACGCATCAAATAGTCCGGATATGGTAACTGTCACGGTTTTCTGGCCCAGAACCAGCTCCATGGTGGCCCCAACATCCATATCAGTATGGTGCTTCTGATAACCCGTACTCAGAAGGATGCTGTGGGTATCCGACGGCATAGCGCCGTATACCAGAGCAGCCTCTACATCCATGCAGTTTGAGTCCGTCAGCATGTCGCACATGCCGGCCTCGGCACTTTCAGAAGTCCTAAATTTGCCGTGCAGAGACCGGCGGGTGGCCAGCACATCCTCCACCCCGTCCCCCGAAAGGGTCTCCTGCCGCAATTCCTCATTCAGCGGATTGCCTGCAGCCATAATCTCTTCCTCCGGCTGCTCTGAAGACAGATATATCTTTATATCCCCGTCCGGGAAAAACAGCCTTGCAGCCTGCTCCGGCGAGCGTGTCAGAACCATGGAGGATACCACCAGAAGAAGGATTCCGCCCAGGCTTAGGGATACTGCAATGCTCACTGACTTCTTGCGGTCGCGCCCAAAATTTGCAAATCCCATGGATATGGGACTTAATTTCCGGTGTTTCTTTCTGTTGTGTACCTTTTCCTGACCTGCGGAAAAACGCATTGCCTCCAACGGTGAAATATTGGCAGCTATTTTGACCGGTCTATGAACTGATATGGATACCATGAACCAGCAGACCATCACGGTCAGAAGTACGGCTACCCCATAATAACCTCCATGGAAACCTTTGGGAAACAGGAGCAGGCCGCCGCCCACACCCAGCAGGACACCCATCAGGATTCCAATACCGCCCAGCCGACCGCTCTCCTTTTTCACGATGCGCCGGATCTGTCTGGGTGTTGCGCCAATGGTGCGGAGCTGTCCATAGCTTTGTATTTTATCGTTCACAGAGATACGGAAAATACTCTGGATGACTACATATCCGCCGGCAAGTACAAGGGCGGCTATACCAAAAACAGTCACAAAGTCAATAGACTTTGAGTTAGAAGCAAAATAATTGCTGTTCATCCCTACATGCGCAGAGCCAAACTGCGCGGCAATCTCCCGGCAACGGGCAGCCATGGTCTCCTGGTCAAACTGCCTGTCATTTTTGAAATGCACATAGGCACGGTATCCTGCAGGGTCAAATCCGGCCCACTGCGTCAAGGCCGCTTTGGAAACGGCAATGGCACATAGATTCGCTTCCTTTTCTCCCACATTAGACAGGATTCCGGTCACGGTATAGTCGCCATGAAAGCTCTCGGTATCCAACCGGACCGTCTCACCGATTTTGGCATTGGAACCGTAAGCGGAGAGAAAATATTCGCTGACCGCGACTTCATTCGCCTTTGCCGGGTGTTCTCCTTTTACCAGCTCCATCTGGCTGCGGGCAATATACACCATATCGCTGTCGCAGTACACATAGGATGCGTTGTATCCCTGCCCCGAATGCTCCTGCCCCAGTAAATAGTATTCACCCACGCGGGCAAGCTCCGGAAGGTCTTTCAGCGCCGCCACATGGTCCGCCTCCACGCCGGTGAAGACCGCCTCATAGGTGTCGGCCACCTGATTACGCTGGATCTGCGCAATCGAAACGGATATCACCGCTGACAGGCAGACCAGGAACGCCGCCAAGGCCACAGCAATTACCACCATCCGGTTCCGGCGCTTTTCGCTTGCCAGGCTGCGCTTTGCAAGTTTTTTCACAATAGCGCCGGTATCATTTTCAAAAGGCCATGTCATGGTCTGCCACCTCCTTCTATTATCGCAGAGCTTCCATCATGGATGACTTGCTTTGCTGCTTTAAGGCCCCTGTTGTAATCAGCACACTACATAAAATAATAACCGCACAATTCAAGATTGTAATACCCAATGGAAATTGATAATTCAAATAGCTCATCAGGCTGTTTTTCAAAAATGAGCAGAGAACATATCCAATCCCTCCGCCAATGATCACAGATAATACAAGCCCCATGCCGACTACGATCAGTCCCTCTTTATGGACCATCACGGATAATTGTTTTTGGGACATTCCCACGGAACGCATGAGGGAAAATTCCCTGCGCCTTACGATAATTCCCGTCAAAGTTGTATTCAACAGATTCATCACGGAAAAGCAGCCAATCAAAACAATGGCGATTGCAAGGGCGAACTGTGTCCCCTGCAGGAAGTTTTCATTCTGGGCAATGGCAGCAGAAAGGGAATCCACACTCAGCTGCGGATGACCGGATACAATCTGGTCTATTTCGTTTTCTGCCTGCTGTTCCAAAGAATCCTCTACACGGATCACATACTGATATGTCAGATTGCTGTGTGCGATTTTCTGCATGGAATCAACCGGCAATAACAGCATATCTATTTTATCGCCATGATTTCCAATCTTACTTTCGTCAAGGACTGCCGCAATCTCAAATTCCAGGTTCTCCGTATGCTGCCCATCAAAAATCTTCAGCGTTACAGAGGAGCCGGCTTTTGGATAAATGCCAAAATACTTCTCAAAGTCACCCGGCCTGCCAATCACCAGCTGATCCTCAGATGCCATTTGCCCATAATCTGACAGGTTTCCATTTAAGAGACAGCTTTGCAGCAAAGCCATATCTGCTTTCTCAAATCCTACGATTTCAGCATCTGATTCCAGGGCCTGCAGGTCATAGGAAACCGGGAGATGCTGGTCGTTCATGATCTTTTGCACACCTGATAATTGCGAGAGCTCTTTTTCCACTTCCTCCGTAAAGGGGCTTGATCCCTGCAGAATCTCCAAAGGATTTTCCATCAGCTCCTGATTTGAGATTTTTAAAACGAACTGTCCTCTTGCAAATCCAGATAAAGACATATCTTCTGCATTGATCGAAGAAAGGACAGAGGATAAACCTAACAGCAGGACGCCTGTCAGGACAAGGGAGGCGGCTGTCAGTATATTCTTTTTCTTATAACGCAAAACCTGGTTGACTGCCAAAGACCCCGGCGTCAGCCTGTGCTGCCTATGTTTACCTTTCGGCCCCTTATTTTGTTCATAGCGGGAAGCCTCTATGGGTGAAACGGCCGCGGCTATCTTAGCAGGCTTTTTGATGGACAGGCGCACAGTGGCATAGGTTAACGCAACAACAACCGGGCATATCCATAGCACATTCCATAACCCAAATCCATGCGGAATTAAAAGATAAGCCACTGCAATTCCCGCAATCAGTCCAATCGGAATTGCAGGCAGCATCAGCAAAGTCCCCTCCCTGAGAACAAGCCTTTGAATCTGTTTTGCTGTCATCCCTATTGTGCGGAGCTGTCCATATTCTTTAATGGAATTGATGATGGAAATATAAAAAATGTTGTATATTACCAAAATACCGGCGATCACGATCACAACCAGCCCGGCAACAGCCGCCAGAACCATCCATGCCGAAGGCTGGCTAAGGTTCAGATACGCTTCATTATAAGAAGGAGCCGCTTTACAGCCTGCATCAGCAGCTATCTGCGATATTAAGCTTTTTACATCCCCAGAGCCTGCATCTAAATTTACACGGAGCATGACTGCCGGTGAAAAGTGATCCCATCCATCCATTTCTGAGAAGTATTCTTCAGAAACCATAGCCGCATATAAGGAACGGTCAGTGCCTTTCGCCCCTGTTTTTAAGTATCCTGTTATAAGAAAGGATTTTTCCTGGCCGTTGTTTGGGTCTGGCAACGGAACGGTATCTCCAATTTCTGCATTTATCTTCTGCCGGATTAAGTATTCCTGTTCAATCAGGATCTCATTCGCTTTCTCCGGCATTTTCCCCTCTGAAACAGACAGCCCATTTAATGTAAGTGCATCCTTGTTGCAATACGAAATATTAAGGCGGTCATTTCCGGATTTCACGCTGCCAATGGACGCTGTGAATCCGCATAGATCCACCCGCACATCATCACTCAATTTCTGGTATTGTTCTTTTTCTATGCCGGAAATAAGCGCATGATAAGACCCCGTTATATTATTGCCTCCATTTTGGTTCACTGTAATAATCCCGGAAACCAGGAGCAATACGGATGCCATCAAAAATGTTGCCAAT
>CABQGZ010000060.1 GCA_902463835.1 uncultured Lachnospiraceae bacterium | reverse complement strand
AAACAAGACTGCTTGTTGGTATTATTTTAATTCTGGCTGTAGTGGGAACCGGGATTTTTATATGGACAAATTCCGGTTCCGATTCCTATGAAGAAAAATACGCGGATATAGATATGACAAAAGATATGGGAAGTATCTCGCGGGAGGGAACATATCAGAGTTACCTTCTGGAGCATACAGGTGCAGAGAAACCGCAGAATTATATTGAATTGGATATTCTGAACCTCGCGGAGAGCGAAGGCGTAGAAAAATGCGATTCCTACCAGGGGAAAAGCAATGTCCTGATGACAGCGGAGCAAAGCAGAGTAACCTGGGATTTTTCGGTGGAAAAGGAAGGGTATTACCATATTTCGCTTACATATTGTCCGGTGGAGAGCAGAGGAATCAATGCGGAGCGAAGAATATATATCAATGGAAAGGTACCCTTTCGGGGAGCGGATCAGCAGACCTTCTGTCGTTTCTGGACAGATGACCCGGCAGAAAGAGGAAAGACGGACAACAGAGGAAATGAGATACGCGCCAGGCAGGTGGAGGTTATGCGCTGGGAACAGGTATACGCCAGAGACTCCAGTGGACAGGAAGCGGAGCCCTATTGCTTTTATTTTGAAAAGGGAACAAACACATTAACACTGGAGGGAATCAGTGAGCCTATGGCTTTGTCATCCATTTCGTTGACTCCTGTAAGAGAATTGGTGGATTATAAAGCATATGTGTCAGAAGAGGGCGTAAAAGCAGAGGATGAGGATCCATGGATAAAAGTAATCCAGGGAGAGGATGCGTCCCTTAGATCTTCTCCCTCCCTATATGCATCCTACGATCACTCGGCGCCAAATACGCAGCCCTACAGCGTTGATAAAACAGTGCTAAACATGATTGGCGGAACCTCCTGGTCTGTGGCGGGCCAGTGGATCGAATGGGAGGTTGAGATTCCAAAGGATGGATGGTATGAGATTGCCATCAAGGGGAGGCAGAATTATGCCAGAGGACAGACGGCCATCCGCACTATGGAAATCGACGGAGAAAGGTGCTTCAAAGAGCTGGAGGAGATTCACTTTTCTTACAGTAACAGCTGGCAGCTGCAGCCTGTGGGGAATGAAAAGGAAGCCTACAGATTCTATCTGACAGAAGGGAGCCACACGATCCGGCTCAAGGCAGCGCTGGGGCAGATGGGCAGTGTTGTGGGCGAGATGGAGGACAGCATCTACCGGCTGAACCAAATATACCGCCAGCTTCTGGTGGTTATGGGAAGAAATCCGGATAAGTACCGGGATTATGATCTGAGCGTGTATCCGGATATGGATGCGGCAATGCTTCTGGAAAGCAAAAGACTTTACAAGATCGCGGATGACATGATTCGTATATCCGGCGGAAAGAGCAGCAGGACAGGTACTGTTGTTGTTCTGGCAAATATGCTGGAGGAATTCTCAGGTGATATGGACAGCATCAAGCGCAGTCTCACGAATTTTCGGGATAATATTACAGCCCTTGGAACGACGATGAAGGAACTGACCCAATCCCAGCTGGATATTGACTATCTGGTGGTAAAAAACAAAGCGGCTGAATGGCCGGTAGACAAGGCGGGATTCCTTGCCAGGGCGGGACATGAGATAAAAAGCTTTTTTGTTTCCTTTACCACAGATTATGATTCCCTGGGAGATGTGCATGAAGAGACGGACGCCATTGAAGTATGGATCTTAACCGGGCGTGATCAGGCCAATGTATTAAAGAATATGATCGACGACAGCTTTACTTCCGCTACGGGAATAGCTGTAAATCTGAAATTGGTGGAAGCCGGTTCCGTACTCAGCGCTGTTGCTGCGGGAACCGGGCCGGACATTGTGCTCAGCGCCGGCCAGGGGGAGCCGGTAAATTACGCGCTGCGGGGGGCAGCGGAGGATCTCTCCCAGTTTGCGGATTATAAGGATGTGCTGGAGCGTTTTTACGAGAGCGCTTACATGCCATATCTGTATGAGGACGGCATTTATGCGCTGCCTGAAACCCAGTCCTTTAACGTGATGTTTTACCGCAGTGATATTCTGGAGGAGATGGGGCTCTCTGCCCCTGAGACCTGGGAGGAATTAACGGCCATGTTCCCGGTGCTGTACAATGCCAACATGGAGGTGGGGCTTCCGGATATCATGAAAAAACAGAACGCGGATCTGTCTGGTTTTTACTCTATGATGTTCCAGAATGGATGCAGTCTCTACAGCGAAGACGGAAAAAGAACGCTTCTGGATGACGAGGGCGCTATCCAGGCCTTTGAGACATACGTATCCTTCTACAACAACTATGACCAGCCCAGAGAGTACGACTTTTTGAATCGATTTCGCTCCGGGGAGATGCCCATCGGCATCGCGGATTACAGCCTGCAGAACTCCCTGTCCGTCTTTGCACCAGAGCTGAAAGGGCTCTGGTCCTTTGCCCTGGTTCCAGGCACAGAACAGGAGGATGGAAGTATCGATCATTCCGGCTTATCCACAGGTGTCTGCTCCATGATGCTAAAAAATGAGGACGAAAAAGTAAAAGCCAACTGCTGGGAGTTCTTAAAGTGGTGGACCAGCAGCCAGGTACAGTCCCGGTTTGGCTGGGAGATGGAGTGTCTGATGGGCTCCGCCGCCCGATATGCCACAGCCAATGTGGAGGCTTTCCAGCAATTGTCCTGGAGTACGGATCAGCTGAAAGTCCTGAATGAACAGCGGAACTGGGCAAAGGCAAATCGTGAGGTGGCGGGAGGGTATTATACGGGACGTCATATCATCAATGCCGTCCGCAAGGCAGTGAATGAGAAGAGCGCGCCCAGAGAGACACTGCTGGATTACAACAAAACCATCAACGATGAAATAAAAAAGAAACGTGCCGAATTTGGTTTGGACGAGTAGGAGGTACTTATGGAGGAAAGAAAAGAGACAGCGAAGCCATCGCGGTTTGCAGTTTACCGGGAGATGAACAAAACACGTTGGGCCGTATTAAAGCATGACATGCGAAAAAGCAAAAAGCAGTATCTTTTTTTGCTTCCCTTTGCGGTGGTATTTGTGCTGTTCTATATTGTTCCGGTGATCATCTCCATGATCTTCAGCTTCACCTACTATAACGTGTTTGAACCGCCGGTTTTTATTGGCTTTCAGAATTACATCAACCTTTTTCTGGCAGATGACGTGTTCCTGATCGCACTGAAAAATACCTTTATCATTGCGGCGGTCACCGGCCCCATCGGTTATCTGGCATCCTTTTTATTCGCCTGGCTGATCAATGAGCTTCCCAGGAAAATAAGGAGTGTTGCTGTGGTGATCTTCTATGCTCCCACCATATCCGGGCAGGTGTACCTGATCTGGGGAATCATGTTCAGCGGGGACGCCTACGGATATGTGAATGCGTTTCTCATGAATCTTGGACTGATCGATCAGCCAATTCTGTGGCTGACAGACACAAAATACATGATGCCGGTACTGCTTCTTGTCATCCTGTGGATGAGTCTTGGCACAGGATTCCTGGCGTTCATCGCGGGACTGCAGGGGATGGATCGGCAGCAGATAGAGGCAGGCTATATCGATGGAATCAAAAACCGTTGGCAGGAGCTGTGGTATATTGTTCTTCCCAGTATGAAACCTATGCTGCTGTTTGGCGCCGTAATGGCGATCACACAGTCTTTCGGAGTAGCGGATGTCACCATGGCTCTGGCCGGATTCCCCAGCACGGATTATGCGGCCCGGACAGTGGTGTCCCATCTGATCGACTACGGTTCTGTCCGGTTTGAGATGGGATATGCCTGTTCCATTGCCACCGTTCTTTTTGTGACAATGATACTTTGTAATAAACTGGTGCAGAGCTTCCTGCGCCGGATCGGAAAGTGAGGAGACAGCCGTGAAGAAGAAGAAAAAGAAACGCCTGGGCCGGTCTACCGGGGGCAGTCTGGCGATTTATATCGTATTGGCAGCATTTGGCTGTTTCATGGCACTGCCTCTGGTCTACGCTATCAGCAATGCGTTAAAACCAATGGACGAGCTGTTTGTGTTTCCGCCCCGCTTTTTTGTGAAGAATCCTACCCTGGACAATTTCAGCGACCTATTCACCATTATGGGAAAATCATGGGTGCCCTTTACCCGCTATGTGTTTAATACGGTGTTTATTACGGTGGTCGGTACGATTGGATGTGTGATCATCACCTCCATGGGGGCCTATGTGATGGCAAAGGGAACCTTTCCGGGACGGAACCTGATCTTCAATATCGTGGTGGTATCACTGATGTTTTCCGGATATGTTACCGCCATTCCCAACTATCTGGTAATGGCAAAGCTGAATTGGATCGATACGTTGTACGCAGTCATTGTACCGGCTTGCGGTATGCCCATGGGGCTGTTTTTGAGCAAGCAGTACATGGAAGGGCTTCCGAATGCGCTGCTGGAGGCAGCTCGGATTGACGGGGCTGGGGAGTGGCGGATCTTCTGGACTCTGGTAATGCCCATGTCGAAGCCGGCCTGGGTAACAGTTACCATTTTTTCCGTTCAGGCACTCTGGAATTCCAAAGCATCCAACTTTATTTATTCCGAAGACCTAAAGACGCTTCCTTATGCCCTTCAGCAGATCTTAAACGGCGGGGTGGCCCGCACGGGAGTGGCATCGGCGGTTACCGTGATTATGATGATCGTCCCCATCGCAACCTTTATTATTTCTCAGGGACAGATTATGGAGACTATGGCCAGTTCTGGTTTAAAGGAGTAGGAAATGAAGGATAGATTGAAAAAAACAGGAGCATGGCTCTTTGCCCTTTTTCTGGTTTTTATGATGACCGAATTGCCATGTGAGGCTGCCGGAAATGAGCAGAGGTACTCTTATTATTATGATGAATATCAGCATGCGATGCCGGCGCCGGATCCCTACCGGGTCAGCTTCCAGATTGATATGGCAGAACTGGGAGGAGGGCAGCTGCGCACAGCCGGCGGCATGTATGTGCAGGGGGATCGATTGTATCTGTGCGATACCGGCAACGACCGGATTCTGGAGCTGCGGCTGGAAGCGGCCGGGGGAGCGCTGGTGCGGGAAATAGGGGAAGCATTTTCTCTCTCCGGGCCCAAGGACGTCTTTGTTGGGAAAGACGGGAGCATGTACATTGCAGATACAGGAAACAACCGTATTCTCTGTCTGGATGAGGACGGGAAGCTGATCCGGTCAATTGAAAAGCCTGAGACGGAGACGTACGACGCATCCGTGGAATTCAGACCGGAGAAGCTGGTTGTGACCTGGGGAAACCGGCTTTATGTGCAGGCGGCCGGAGTAAATAAGGGACTGCTGGTGTTCGATGAGAACGGAGTCTTTGAGGGGTATATGGGAGCCTCCAGCGTGCGGTTTGATTTTTCAGACTATATCTGGAAGCGTATTTCTACCAGGGCCCAGAGAGCCCAGATGGAATCCTTTGTCCCTACGGAGTACAATAATGTAGCTCTGGATGCAGAAGGCTTTGTGTATGTGACAACCTCTGTTTTTTCGGAAAAGGATCTGGTGAGCGGGGATGCGGAGCCCATAAGAAGACTGAATCTAAAGGGAGATAATATTCTGATTGAGAACGGCAGTGAGCCGGTGGTGGGTGACTTGAACTGGGATAAGTCCGGGCCCAGCCGTTTTGTGGATGTGACGGTGTTGGACAGCGATATTTATGTGGCGGCAGATATCACCAGAAACAGGCTGTTTGCCTATGACAAACAGGGAAATCTTCTCTTTGTCTTCGGGGGCTACGGTACCAGGCAGGGATATTTTCAGACGATAAAGGCACTGGAGCACTGGGGCGAAAAGCTGCTTGTGCTGGATGAGACCACCGGACTGGTGACGGTGCTGGAGCCCACGGAATACGGCGGTCATATTCTTCATGCCATTGCCCATTACGACAAGGGTCTTTACGAGGAAGCTTTTGCAGACTGGGAGGAGGCGCTGCGCTGTAACGGGACATACCGCCTTGCCTATGACGGCATGGGGAAGATCTTCCTGCGGGAGGGCAATTACAAAAAAGCCCTGGATTATCTGGAATATGCCGGGGATGCGTATTACTATTCCAAGGCCTTTTCCTTCTACCGGAAGGATTGGATGGAGCGGAATCTGATCTATTTTGTGGCAGCGGTACTGCTTCTGTTCGGTGTGTTGACTGTGGGAAAAATAATCCGCAGGGAGAAAGGAGCTCTGAAGGAATATGAGAGAGAAAAACAGCTTTGGAATCGATAAAGAAACGTGTTTTTCCTGGCTGACGGAAAAGGGCAGAAGCTTAAGATATGCGCTCTATGTCATTACCCATCCGCTGGACGGCTTCTGGGATCTGAAGCATGAGAAAAGAGGGAGTGTGGCGGCGGCCAATGTGATCGTATTGTTGACGCTTTTGGCTAGATTGTGGAGAAAACAGTATTCCAGCTTTCTCTTTGTGGATGTGAACTGGGAGCGGGTAAATATCTGGAGTGAGATGGCGCAGGTATTGCTTCCGCTTATTATCTGGTGCGTGGCCAACTGGTGTCTGACAACCTTGTTTCACGGTTTGGGGACAATGAAGGATATTTATATGGCTACCGCCTATGGATTGACGCCTTACCCTATGATTCAGCTTCCGCTTTGTTTTTTAAGCAATCTGATCACGAAAGAGGAGGGGGCCTTATATGTATTTTTTAACTGGTTCTCCCTGATCTGGTGCGCTGCGCTGATCCTATGCGGTCTGATGATGATACATGGCTATACCATGGGACAGACCATTTTGGCAGTGCTGGTAACACTGGTTGGCATGATCGTAATCATTGTACTGTGCCTTCTGGTATTCAGTATGGTCAGTGAGGCAGCGGCGTATTTTATTTCCCTCGGACGAGAGTTTATGATCCGACTGTATTAGAGGAGGAAGTATGAAGTATAGAAGAAATCTGATATGCCTGCTTTTTATCAGTCTGCTCCTTTTTACGGGCTGCGGCAAGGAGGAGGAAGATCAGAAGGTAGCATATTACACCAATGAGGAGAATCGGGAGACGTATGTGCTGGAGAATGAGACCTTGCGCCTCTCCGTGGATGGTGCCACCAGCTATTTTGTGCTGGAGGACAAGCGGAACGCTGTCACGTGGAACTCGGTTCCGGAAAATGGAGCGCAGGATGGGGAGGCAGATGCCAGCACCAGGTCATTGCTGCAGTCTCCTCTGGTACTAAATTATACAGACAACGCAGGAAATACGGTGACATACGACGGTTATACCTACGCGGTAAAGGAGGGAACCTTCCGGATTACAGAGGAGGAGGGAAGGATCCGGGTGGATTATATGGTGGGACCCAGCCAACGAATCTATCAGATTCCGGAGGTGATTGCCCAGGAGCGTATGGAACAGTTTCTTGGTAAAATGGAACAGTCAGAGAGCGCAACGGTGTTGAAGCTGTACCGGAAGCTGAATATGGACACCATCAAGGAAGAGCAAAAGAAAGAGATGATGGAGCTGATACCGGCCCTTTCGGATGGACCCGTATATGCCCTGTCCTCAGCAGTGGGAGGTACTTCCCTGCAAAGATACCAGCTGGAGCAGCTGGAGGAAATCTTTCTGGAAGCCGGGTATACAAAGGAGGATGCAGCGGAGGATAAAAGCGGGCTGGAGACGGGAGCCTCTCTGATTCAGTTCAATGTGACAGTCTGCTATTCCCTGGAGGGGGATTCTCTTCTGGTGGAGGTGCCCACAGAATTGATTTCCTATCCTTCCAGCTATCCCATGGAGCAGCTGACGATTCTGCCCTATTTCCTTCACGGAGGAATGGAGGACGAAGGGTACCTGATGGTACCGGACGGAGGAGGAGCCCAGATATTTTTCCACAATGGAAAGACGATGCAGGGCGGGTATTATGCCAATGTGTACGGCTGGGACAATGCTTTTCGAAGAGAGAAGCGGGTACAGGATACAAGTGCGGCTTTCCCGGTATTCGGCATCGCCAAAAATGGCTCCTATCTTCTGGCGGCGGCGGAGGGGGGAGCCGCGGAGATGGCGGTGGAGGCAGACATTGGAGGAAAGAGAAGCAGCTATGACTATGTCCGCCCGGTATTCCAGATCGTTCATGGGGAGACCACGTATGTCTCCGCAAAATCCAGCGTCAGTGTCCAGGTATTCCAGAATGATCACCCGTCTGAGGTAATCAGTCTGCGGTATATGGCTGGAACCAGTGATTCCTATGTGGATATGGCACAGCGTTACCGGACGCTTCTTCTGGAAGAAAATGAGCAGCTGCGCGCCAGGGAGGGGGAAGCGGGGCTTCCGGTAGCGCTCAACTTTATTGGCGCCATCGACAGAGTGGAGAAGGTGCTGGGTGTTCCGGTGAGAAAGACCGTGGCAGCGGCAGATTATGAGGAGGTGCTGTCGGCGGTGGAGGCGCTTCCCGACATTAAGAATCTTCGCATTCAATATACGGGAGCGCTGAACAGTGGTCTGGATCAAAAGGCCTTGCTGAAGACATCCCCGGTTTCCGTGCTGGGCAGCAAGAGGGAGAGAGAACAGCTGCTGGATGCGATCGCAGAGCGCAAGGCGCGTCTCTATCTGACCTCCTATGTGCAGTCGGTGTACCAGACTGGAGGGTTCGACCGCTTCCAGACGGGGCGCGATGCGATACGCAGTACCACCAATACGGTGGTAAAGGGATATCCCTATGGACAGGGAACCTTGAGAGAATGGGAAACGAAAGACGAGAGAATCTATTATCTGAATAAAGATGGCATACAGGCGGCGCTCTGGAATCTTAAGGAGGAGTCACAGCGCTGGAATGGTGCGAGAATCGGTCTTGCGGATGCGGGAAATATGCTCTATTCGGATTTTAACAGAAAGGAAGGAACCAGCCGGGATGGGATGAGAAAAAGTATCAGAAGCTGGCTGCAGGAGTTGTCACAGGAGGAATACGACATTTTGGTCCAGGGTGGAAACGAATATGCGGCGGTCAGTGCGGACTGTATTGTCGATATGGATATAACCGGCAGCAGTTATCAGCTGACAGACCGACAGATTCCCTTTTACCAGATGGTGCTCCACGGGTATGTTCCCTATACGGGAAGCGCCCTGAATATGGCTCCGGATTATGAGACAGCGGTGCTGAAGGCAGCGGAATGCGGTGCCGGGATCAGCTATACTTTTTTTGAGACAGCTTACCGTGAACTTACGGACAGTAAATACACCTATCTCTATTCCCTTTACAGCGGGAATTTTGATGACTGGAAGGACAGTCTGTGGACCCTTTATGACAGGATGGAACAGGAATTGGGACATACGGCCGGACAGAAGATGGTGGATCACAGATATGTGACAGACCAGGTGACCATGACGGTCTATGAGGATGGAACCAGGGTTTATGTGAATTATGGTACCGAGGATTACAGCAAAGAAGGCGTGTGTATTCCAAAACGGGACTGGCTGGTGCGAAGAGGAGAATAGGCCATGAAAAGAAAAAAGAAATGTCAAAAATGGAATATGGCTAAGCGCCGGGCGGTGACGGGTTATCTGTTTATATTGCCTTTTGTCATCGGATTTCTGTTCTTTATCCTGTCGCCCCTCCTCTCGTCGGTGCAGATGAGCCTGTCGAAGGTTTCTCTGGGGGGAGAGACAGGAGGAATCTCCATGGCATTCACGGGACTTGATAATTATAAGCACGCACTGACCGTAGACAAGGATTTTAACCGGCTTCTGGTGGAGAATGTGAGAAGTCTTTTGATCGACGTGCCATGCATTCTGATATTCAGCCTAATCATAGCAGTCATCCTAAACCGGAGATTTCCGGGGCGTGGAATCGTCCGGGCCGTCTTCTTTATGCCGGTGATCCTGGTGTCCGGGGTGGTTCTTAGCATGGATAAGTCCAACGCCCTTCTGGCGGGCGTACAGGATCTGCAGCAGGCCTCCACAGATACCACCATTACGACAACCATTGAGACACTGCTTCTGGGAACCCTGGGAAACAGCGGTCTGGTGAATGTCATCCTGAATATTATCGATCACTTTTATGATATTGTGGTATCTTCCAGCATACAGATGGTTATTTTTCTATCCGCGCTGCAGGATATCAGCCCCTCGGTATATGAGGCGGCGGATATGGAGGGCTGCAGCAAGTGGGAGCGGCTATGGCTCATCACGATTCCCATGCTGAGTCCCATGATACTGGTGAATTGGATCTATACCATTGTGGATCGCTTTGTCCGGGCGGACAACAAAGTGATGGAGAAGATTCTGGACGCCATTAATGTGACTCTGGATTATGGCTACAGCTCCGCCATGGCCTGGCTATATTGTATCTGCATGCTGGCGGTGATTGGAGGTTCCTGTCTGATTATATCAAGGATGGTGTATTACTATGACTAAGAAAAGAATGCGTCTTAGCGGAGATGTTGTGTCAAAAAAACTGATAAAGCTGTGTGCCAATCTGGTGATTGCCATCTTGCTGCTGGGGCTGTGCTTTTTGATTTTACAGCCGCTGTTCAATAAGATATCTGTCAGCTTTATGGCGGAAAAGGATCTGTATGACAGCACCATCGTTACGCTGCCCAGACATTTTACACTGGACAATTACAAGGTTGCCATAGAGCTTCTTGATTATTGGAAATCTTTTTTGAGTACCCTTGCCCTGGCGGTGGCAGTATCCCTGTTACAGGTTGTATCCGCCCTTCTGGTGGGGTATGGCTTCGCCCGCTATCAGTTTCCCTTAAAAAGGTTCTGGTTTGGTATGGTGATCTTAATGATCGTGGTGCCCCAGCAGACGTATGTCACGGCATTGATGCTGAATTTCCGGTATTTTGATTTGTTTGGAATCTTTAAGCTGATAAGGGGAAGCGGGATAAATCTTCTTGGGACGACGGCGCCGATCCTTATGCTGGCTTCCACCTGTACGGGGCTGAAATGCGGCTTGTATATTTATTTGTTCCGCCAGTATTTCCGGAATATTCCAAAGGATATGGAGGAGGCGGCTTGCCTGGATGGATGTGGTACAGTCCGGACACTGTTCCATGTTATGCTCCCGGACGCCATGCCTCTGGCTACCTCCTGTTTTCTGTTTTCCTTTGTATGGCAGTGGACGGACAATTACTTCAGCAGTGTCCTGATGAAATCAGCGAATCTGCTTCCGGTACGCCTGAATGCGCTTGCTTCGTCGCTGATCTCCTATGTGAGTCCGGCACGGCCCTCGGCAGCCTATTCCAACGC
>CABQGZ010000059.1 GCA_902463835.1 uncultured Lachnospiraceae bacterium | reverse complement strand
CCCGGGGCGGCCCCTTATTGTCTGACGTGGCTGTACCCTGTACCCGGGGCGGCCCCTTATTGTCTGACATGGCTGTACCCTGCACCCGGGGCGGCCCCTTATTGTCTGACGTGGCTGTACCCTGTACCCGGGGCGGCCCTTTAGCGTCTGACGTAACCGGCCCTTTAGCGACTGACATAACAACAATTTTGGAGGACAAACCCATGACATACAAAGAAACCTACCAGAAATGGTGCACCGACCCCTATTTTGACCAGGAGACCCGCGCCGAACTGCTGTCTATCGCGGACAACGAAGCAGAGATCGAAGACCGCTTCTACCGCCAGCTGGAATTCGGAACCGGCGGCCTCAGGGGCGTCATTGGAGCCGGAACAAACCGCATGAATCTCTATACCGTGCGCCAGGCCACCCAGGGCCTTGCCAACTATATCATATCCCAGAAGGGCCAGAGAAAGGGCGTGGCCATCGCCTACGATTCCCGGAGAATGTCCCCGGAATTTGCCAAAGAGGCGGCTCTCTGCCTGAACGCCAACGGGATCAAAACCTATCTGTTCGAATCCCTGCGCCCAACGCCGGAGCTCTCCTTCGCGGTGCGCACACTGGGATGTATATCCGGTATTGTCATCACCGCAAGCCATAACCCAAGAGAGTACAATGGCTATAAGGTATACTGGGAGGACGGCGCCCAGATCACGCCGCCCCATGACAAGAATATCCTGGCGGAGGTGGCGAAAGTGACCGATTTTGCCCAGGTGAAGACCATGACGGAGGATGCGGCAAAGGCAGATGGGCTGTTTCAGATTATAGGAGCCGAGCTGGATGACGCCTACATGGAACAGCTGAAGGCTCAGAGCATCCACCCCGAGATGATCGGGCAGGCCGCAAAGGATATGAAGATTGTATATACGCCGCTGCACGGAACGGGGAACCTTCCGGTGCGCCGGGTATTGAAAGAGCTGGGCTTTACCCAGGTCTATGTGGTGAAGGAGCAGGAGCTGCCGGACGGCGCATTTCCTACGGTTGCGTACCCCAATCCTGAGGATGCTAAGGCCTGGACACTGGCCTTACAGCTGGCGAAGGAAGTGGATGCGGACATTGTGCTTGCCACGGACCCGGATGCGGATCGTCTCGGCGTCTACGCCAAGGACACGAAGACAGGAGAGTATGTCAGCTTTACCGGCAATATGTCCGGCATGCTGATTGCGGAATATATCTTGCGCGAGCGGACAGAGAACGGCACGATGCCAGAGAATCCGGCGCTCATTGAGACTATCGTAACCACCGACATGGCCAAGGCCATTGCAAAAGCTTATGATGTGGTGCTGATCGAGGTGCTGACCGGCTTTAAATACATCGGTGAACAGATCAAGCGTTTCGAGGAGGAGCACACCCACCAGTATGTGTTCGGTCTGGAAGAGAGCTACGGCTGTCTGGCTGGAACATACGCCCGGGACAAGGATGCCTGCGTGGCAGTGATGCTGCTTTGTGAGGTGGCCGCTTTTTATAAGCTGCAGGGCAAGACTCTGTGGGATGCCATGATCGATATGTATGATCGGTACGGTTATTACAAGGAAGGCTTGTCCACACTGACCTTAAAGGGAATCGATGGCGCCAAGGAGATCCAGAACCGGATGAAGGAACAGCGCAGCAATCCGCCAAAGACCCTGGGCGGATACCAGGTGCTGGCGGTCCGCGACTATCAGGCGGATACCAGGAAGGATCTGGCGACTGGTGAGGTGACCGCAACCGGGCTGCCATCCTCCAATGTGCTATACTATGAGCTTTCCGATAACGCCTGGTGCTGTGTCCGTCCCTCCGGCACAGAGCCCAAGATCAAGTATTACTTTGGCGTGAAGGGCAGTTCTCTGAAGGATGCCGAGGAGAAGCTGGAAGCGTTGAAGAAGGATATCTGTGAATAGGAACTGTAAAAGAGCATTCACGCAGTTATTATTACTGTGGTGGATGCTCTTTTATATTGGATTTTGACGATTTTGTAATAAGTGAGGGGAAGTTTCTGGAAAAACCGATTGCAATCCTAGTGGAATTGTGTTACATTGAATTTAGCAAAATCTGGCACAAATCTTGTGTCACATGCAGTCAAGGCCAGTTGGCCTCTTTTATTCGGCCCTTCCCAGATCGAAGGATGAATCCGAGAGAAGAACACAAAACTACATAGGAGGTATTTTTATGGCAAGTGTATTGAAGGTGCATTTTCCAATGATTCGTGACAGGGAGGAGGTGATAAAAGAGATCGATGCCAATAAAGAGCTCCAGCTAATTTTTGATGGATGGACGAATGAGCAGCAGAAGATATTCCTGGATATATGTACTGGGATGCGGGGAGCCAGGATACTGTCGGATATTATGTTTAAGGAAAGCCTTAATCCGGACACGGCGCCGGAACGGCTGGAGGATTTGTTGACACTGATATTGAAAAAGAAGGTAAAAATCTTAAAAGTATTGCCCAATGATTCTGCCCGGATCTCTGCGGAGAGTTCTCTGCTGATCATGGATATTGTAGTGCAGCTGGAGGACGGGAGCATTGCCAACGTGGAAGTGCAGCGAATGGGATATTACTTTCCGGGCCAGCGAAGCGCATGTTATTCGGCGGATCTGCTTCTGAGACAATATAAGAGGGTAAAAGGCGAGAAAGGGAAAAAATTCAGTTATCGGGATATCAAAAAGGTGTACACGATTGTATTTTATGAAAAGAGCACACAGGAGTTCCACAGATTCCCGGAGGACATCTATATTCACCGATCGAAACAAGAGGCGGATACGGGATTGGAGATTGATCTTTTGCAGGAATATGCATTCATTGCCCTTGACATTTTCCGAAAAAAACTGCACAATAAAGGGGTAGAGAAGAAAGACAGACTTGAGGCGTGGCTGACCTTTTTGAGTGAAGATGATCCGGAGTTCATACTGAAGCTGATTGAGGTATATCCGGAATTTGAAACGCTGTATCAGGAGGTATATGAGCTGTGCCGGAATACGGAGCGTATCATGGGGATATTTTCGAAGGAATTGGAAGAACTGGATAAGAAGACTGTAGAATACATGATAGATGAGATGCAGGGGACGATCGATGCACAGAATGAGCAACTGAGCCAGAAAGACGAGCAGCTGAGCCAGAAGGACGAGCAGTTGAGCAGGCAGAGGGAAACGATTGAGCAGATGCAAAAGGAATTAGAAGAATTCCGAAGGTCAGAAAAACAGTAATACACCATCATCTTTCGCAAAATTTAAGAAAAAACACGGGATTGCGTTAAAGGAATCTTCACAAACTATTGCTATAATAAAGACATAATGAATTTGTGAGGACAGACAGATGAAAAAAGACGAATTTGCTAATTTGAATAGAACAGAGAAACAAGGCTCCAAGGCCATTATCATTGTTGCAGTGATCGCTCTTGGCCTGGTGGGAATCCTGTGTGCAGGAAAGCTTAAGGCAGACAGCGGTTCTATTTTTATGGATAGCGAGAGCGTTACGCTTACGGAAAATAGAGAATAATTGCAATATTTCTTCCTCTGCCGCATATGCTGAAATAAGCGAAAAAATATGAGGTGTTTATGCAAAGGCAGCAGATACATTATATGCAGAATGATGCGGTAGATCAGGGGAATCTGCAGGTGCGGGTGGCGTCGGCAGTAGGCGCCAGACCTATCGAGAATGCCCAGGTCAGCATCGCCTACAGCGGTGACCCGGAAAGTACCATAGAGGAGCTTCGGACAAACGCGTTAGGTCAGTCGGAGGTGGTGACGCTTCCAACGCCCCCGTTGGAATACAGCATGGAGCCGGATCAGCCCCAGCCTTACTCGGAATTCACGATACGGGTGGAGGCAGCGGGTTACCAGTCTGTGGACGTGTCTGGCACAGAGGTTTTCTCGGGAACCAAGGCCATACAGAATATACGGATGCTTCCCTTGCTGACGGCGGAGGAACCATTGCAGAATATTGTGATTCCGGCCAACACGCTGTACGGGGATTATCCGCCGAAGATTGCGGAGGCAGAGATCAAACCAGTCAATGAGACTGGGGAGATTGTATTGAGCCGGGTGGTAATCCCGGAGTATGTGGTGGTACATGATGGTTCGCCCAGAGACTCCACAGCTCAGGATTATTACGTGCGCTATAAGGATTATATCAAAAATGTAGCCTCCAGCGAGATTTATGCAACCTGGCCGGACGCTACCATACGAGCGAATATTCTTGCAATCATGTCTTTTACATTGAACCGGGTCTATACGGAGTGGTATCGGAACCGGGGATATGATTTTACGATTACTTCCTCTACAGCCTTTGACCACAAGTGGATCTATGGGAGAAATTATTTCGACAACATATCCCTGGTGGTGGATGAAATGTTTGCCAATTACTTGTCCAGACCAAATGTGAAGCAGCCCATACTGACCCAGTATTGCGATGGACAGAAGGTGAGCTGTCCAAACTGGATGACCCAATGGGGATCCAAGAGCCTGGGGGATCAGGGTTACTCTGCCATTGAGATTCTGCGCTATTATTATGGTCAGAGTATGTACATCAATGAGGCCGAGGAGATCTCCGGCATACCGGCATCCTGGCCGGGGGAGAACCTTTCGGAGGGTTCCACCGGCGACAAAGTGCGCCAGATGCAGGAACAGCTTGCCAGAATCTCCCAGGTGTACAGCTCCATCCCTACCGTTACGCCCGACGGCATCTATGGCCCGGCGACCAGGGCTGCGGTGGCGGCCTTCCAGTCCACCTTCGGCTTGCCGTCCACCGGTATTGTTGATTTTACCACCTGGTATAAGATCTCGGAGCTGTATGTGGCGATTACCAGAATCGCGGAGCTGTATTGATACTATTCTGGTTGCCCAACTGTTGTAAATCTGCGCCCTGCCAACGAAGAGATCGCGGCGACCATGGCGCTTACGATCAGCAGGAAATAGAAGTTGATGCCTCTGGTGACGCACATGGAGGCGGTCAGGTAAGCTCCCGGGAAGATGATGGAGTACACGGACTTGTACATGAGCTCCGTGATACCCTGGGCTCCCGGCAGAGGCAGCATGTCCACCGCAATGTAGACCGTGGCCTGTATCATCATGACGGTCATCATGGAGTGACCGGACAAATCCATTCCCCGGTAGATCAGCCAGGTTAGGAAGAAGACGGAGAAGCGCTGCAGGAAGGTAAAAGCCGTAATGGCGGCAATGTGTTTTTTGTGGTGCAGGAAGAAGACCACCGCCTCATGGTAGCTGTCCGCCATGGCGAAAAGCTTCTGGGTCCTGGTTTCGGAGTGTTTTAAAATATGCAGCTTTTTCAGAAACTTCTCCCCGCCCAGGACGATCCGGTGAAAGCATCTGGGGCTGACCATGATAAAAAGAAGGATCGCCACCAGTGCGCTGTTCAGGAAAAGTCCCAGGTAATACAGATAGAGATATCCCTGCAGATACAGGCGAAGGGAAGGGTACCAGAAGATCAGGATACCGATTCCGATCACAACAAGAACGAACTTATAAATCAGGGCTACGGTCATAAGTACGACGGTACTGTCGGCAATCCGCAGGCCTGATTTTTTCATGTAGTACAGCTGCATGGGCTGACCGCCGGTGGCGGAGGGGGTGATGCCGGAGTAGAAGAACCCGATAAAGGAGTACCGGATACAGGAAAAGGGTGAGATATCACACTTTAAAGCCCGAAGCAGGTACCAGATCATCAGCCCTTCGGCGGATACAAAAAAAATCCCGGTGCACACGGCGGCAATGAGGTAGAAGGGGTTCAATTCCTTTGCGGTCTGCCACACGTATGCCATATCATTTCCGTGAAATATAGTATAAAAGGTCAACAGCATCAATGCGAAAAAAAGCAGGATGCTGACAATATTTTTACGATTCATATGCATTCTCCCAGGATGATGTATATGTATAGCGATAGCTTAATTTCAGAAAGGTGTTAAGGGAACCTTCGTAAATTAGTTTTGTCTGCTTCAACTCATAGAAATCCCGGGGCGTCACCAGGGAAAAGTGCTTGTCAAACAAATCGATCCCGTTGTCTGCAAGCAGCTTTGCGGTAAAGGAGGTACAGGTAAAGTGGTTCTTCTGATAAAACGGGATCTTCAAAAGCAGGAAGGGCAGGCCGATGATACAGTAGTGGTAATGAAAGCGATTCTCGTAGCATGCGGCCAGCTGATTCGCGATGGCTTCTTTCTGCTGTGCGGTGCAGGGAAGGCTCATGACCTTATACCTGGCTGTGGGAAAGGCCCGGTGTATCCTGGACAGATTCTCGTACTCAAAGCCTGCAAAAATGGGGATAGAGGGATTCCTTCGCCCCACGCTGTAGGCGGCGGTGAGATTCCGGTCCAGGGACAAAACCACGTGCACATAGGAAATGCCGATAGTTTTCCTTATCATAGAGGCAAAAAAGCCGGGGGTGTCAACCAGCGCAAAATATATTTTTTCCATAACGTATACTCCTTGGTACTTTAATTAAATTGATAGATTTTTCTCGCTGTGCGGTAACCACACAGGGTCAGGGAATCCCCAAGCCTTCCGGGCAGGTAGGTAAGACCGCTCAAGGTCTTGTACTTCAGATTCCGGTACAGCTTCTCGTTGTGGGTTCGGATGTACTGCCACAGGCTGTCCCGCTTTTCTCTTGCCTCCGGAGTTCCGATCAGCCGAAGATGGATGCAGGAGATGGACATCATGATGGAGATGTTCCGGGTCAGATATCGGGCAAGCTTGGGCTGAGTGTGTGCCAGCTGATTCAGATCTGTGGCCACGGCCACCAGCTTTGTCACCCGAATCTGCTGGTCGATGCGCTTCATCAGCACCTGCTCATTGACGGACTGATCCTCCCGGCCGAGAAAGTAGTGGTACAGATCCAGGTTCAGGTAGCACAAGGTCTTGACATAGGGCAGCGGCTGGTTGGCAAAGAGATTGTCCACGTAAAAGGTATGTCTGGGCAGTCGGACGCCGGAGGCGCGTAAGACCTCGGTCCGATACCAGAGGGAATGCATCACTAGATACTGGGAAGGGCCAAAGGGGCGTATGTCCTGCCAGCGGCAGAGTTTTCCGGGCGTAAAGACATTCCGGTAAGTCATGCGTTTCACTTTTTTCTCATACAGATGGTCGTAGAGATAGTTGCCAATGACAAGATCCGGATGACGGTTGACGCCGTGCCACTGCACCAGCTGATCCAAAAGCGCTTTTAAAGCGTCTGTGTCCAGCCAGTCATCGGAGTCCACCAACTTGAAGTAGAGACCTGTGGCTGCGGCAAGGCCGGCGTTGACGCCTGCGCCGTGACCGCCGTTTTCCTGATGAATGACTTTGACAATGTCAGGATAATTCCTTGCGTAGTTGTCGGCAATCTCTCCGGTGTGGTCTGTGGAGCCGTCGTCCACGATAACGATCTCCACCAGCTCATCGCCGACAAGCAAGGTATCAATGCATCGCTCCATATAGTCTTCGGAATTATAGCAGGGAACGGTAAATGTAATGTATTTCATAGAGGTCTCCTTCCTGTTTTACTATTTATAACGAATTAATCAAGTGGTTGGATTCAAAATCTGCTAAGATTATACCAGTTGAATCTGAATTTTTCCTACAAGGGAATCTTAAGATTTTTTAAGAAATGACTTACGGAATTGAAATATTGCTTGACAAATACTGGAAGCTATGGTTAACTGGATATAGTCTGAGATCAAAATAAAAAGGAAAGCGAGGTAAAAAAGTATGATTAACAAGACAAACAACAAAAAAAGAATCATGGCATATTTTATTACCTCGATGGATTCGGGTCAAATCTGATGCGGCGGAATGGATGATACATATCCGGGAATGGCAGCATTAGGGACTTTTCCGGTACGCTGGAATTACAGAAGTCGATTTATTTGATGAATACACACCGTGGTAAATGCCACGGTGTATTTTTGTTGTGTGCCGAGCAGGGCGGGGAATGCAAAGCATTCTCAGACTTGCCCTGCGAAAACTTTCAAGCATAAGAATCATAAGGAGGACTTTAAGTGAAACTTGGAAAATACATATTAAAATACTGGTACGCATATCTCTTTGCCATCTTCTGTATGGTGACGGCCATCGTTCTTGATATGCTGTATCCCGTCATCACAAGGAGCATTGTAGATGACGTTATCACCGATGGAAAAATGGAGCTTCTGACCGGTCTTTTGGCGGGAATCTTTGTCATCGGCCTGGGACGGTGCCTGGGCGGATATTTCAAGGAATACACCTTCGACACGGTCAGCGTGAAGATTGGGGCAGCGCTGCGTAAAAACTTGTTTTCTCATATCCAGAAGCTGTCCATGGATTATTTTGACGACACCAACACCGGGGAACTGATGGCAAGGATCAAGGACGATGTGGACAGCATCTGGAATGCGCTGGGGTATGTGGGCATGCTGGTGATTGAGGTTGTGATCCATGTGTCCATTGTGCTCTACTGCATGTTTCATCTGAGCTGGAAGCTGGCCATTATCCCCACGGCCATTATGCTTGTCATCGGCAGTATCGCCATTATTATGGAACGGAAGCTCAACAGGATTTACGAGGAGATCAGTGAAGAAAATGCGGTGCTGACCACCATCGCAGAGGAAAATCTGGCAGGGGTGCGCACGGTAAAAGCCTTTGCACGGGAGGACTTTGAGATCAGGAAGTTCCTGTCCCACAACAAACGCTATTATGATCTGAATATGAAGCAGTCCAAGGTGCTGGTACGCTTCTATCCGGTGTTCCAGTTTGTGGGAAAGCTGCTTCCGGTAGCCATGGTACTTTTGGGCGGTGGCATGGTGATAAGGGGAGAGATGACCCTGGGAACCCTTGTGGCTTTTGCGGAGTACTGCCGGAATATTGTTTGGCCCATGGAGATGCTGGGGTGGCTTACCAACGACCTGTCCACGGCGCTTGCATCCTATAAAAAGATACAAAAAATCTACCAGGAGACCACATCCATCCAGGAGAAGGAGGATCCGGTATATCTGCCTGGGGTGAGGGGAGCGGTGGAGTTTGAACACGTGGATTTTAGCCGGGGAGACGCAAGGATTTTAAAGGATATCTCTTTCTCACTAAAGCCAGGGCAGACCCTTGGGATCATGGGCGCCACCGGTTCAGGGAAGACGTCCATTGTGAATCTTCTTTTGCGGTTCTTTGATGCGGACAGCGGCGCGGTGAAGGTGGACGGTGTGGATATTAAGGAGCTGTCCTTACAGCAGCTGCGCAGCAACATCTCCATGGTGATGCAGGATGTCTTTCTTTTCTCGGATACCATTGAGGAAAATATCCGAATGGGTAAGCGGAACCTTATGGAACGGGAGACTATGGAGCAGGCAGCGGCGCTGGCCCAGGCCAGGGGCTTTATCGAGCGGTTGAACGAGGGCTACGACACGGTGGTGGGAGAGCGGGGTGTAGGCCTCTCAGGGGGACAGAAGCAGCGGATCAGTATCGCCCGGGCCATTGCAAAAAAGAATCCGATCCTGATCTTAGACGACTCCACCTCCGCGTTGGATATGGAGACGGAATTCCAGATTCAGCAGTCGCTGGAACAATTGAATGCAACAAAAATGATTATCGCCCACCGTATCTCTGCGGTTCGAAATGCCGATGAAATCCTTTTCCTGGAGCAGGGAGAGATCAGAGAGCGTGGAACCCATGAGGAGCTGATGGCGAAGCGGGGCTTGTATTATGATACGTATCTGGCACAGTATGGCAATCGGCAGAAAGCCAACGACAGAATGGACAGCGCAATCTCCCATGCTTCCGGGAAGGAGCGGTGTGGCGAGGGTTATGAACAGGAGGTGGTATCATGGCAGTAAATTCCTACCGTGAGGATGAACACGTGGGCAGTATGGGAAAGCTTGCGACCTTAAAACGGCTGTTTTCCTATCTGTTCCAATATAAAGTGCAGGTGGCGGGCGTACTGCTCTGTATGACGGTCACCGTGGCGATCTCATTGATCAATCCGTTGATTATTGAGCGGGCCATCGACGTGAATATCGCAGATAACGATCTGGAGGGCTTGTTGGGCCTGGCAGCATTTGCGGTGATTCTAAATATTATTTTTATCATTATGGTAAAGGTTCGGATGTATGTGATGGCCAGGGTATCCAATCAGATATTGCTGGATATCCGTCAAGAGCTGTACGAACACATTCAGACCTTATCCTTCTCCTTTTTTGACAGCAGACCTACGGGCAAGATTCTGGCCCGTATTATCGGAGATGTGAATGCCTTAAAAAATGTGCTCTCCAACTCCGTGACCACACTGATCCCGGATTTTATCACCATCTGTGGCGTTGTGGTCATTATGGTATTTAAGGACTGGAAGCTGGCGCTGGCTTCCTTGAGCAGTATTCCGCTGATGATCGTGGCGGTCTGGTTTATTCAGAAAGCATCCCACAAGCGCTGGCAGATTTTTCGGAAAAAGTCTTCCAACTTAAACGCCTACGTCCATGAGGATATCGCCGGTATGAGCGTGGTACAGAGCTTCCGGGCGGAGGAAGAGACCCAGGAGATCTTTGATGGGCTGGTGGAGGAACACAAGCGGGCCTTTGGGGATGCGGTGCGTCTGGCGGATATGTTCGGGCCGGTGGTGGATATCTGCTGGGGCCTGGGGGCAATGATTCTCTATTGGGCAGGGATTCAGTTGATTGGCGCGGAGCACGTCTCAGTGGGAACGCTGGTGGTATTTGGTACTTATATCAGTATGTTCTGGAGTCCGGTGATGAATCTGAGTAATTTTTACAATCAGGTGGTGACGAATCTGACAGCGGCAGAGCGCATTTTCGATATCCTGGACACCCGTCCTGACATCGTGGATGAAAGCGGCGTGACGGAATTGCCGGATATTGAGGGAAAGGTAGAATTCTCCCATGTATCCTTCACCTACGACGAGGGAACCCCGGCGGAGACAAAAGTGCTTGAGGATGTAAGCTTTGCCATCGCCCCCGGGGAGACGATCGCGCTGGTAGGCCCCACCGGAGCAGGGAAGACAACCATTGTCAATCTGATCAGCCGTTTTTACGACATTCAGAAAGGGCAGATTCTCATTGATGGCTGCGATATCCAGAAGGTGTCCATGGGCAGTCTGCGCCGGCAGATGGGAGTTATGACCCAGGATAACTTCATTTTCCAGGGAACCGTCCGGGAGAATATTGCTTACGGGAAGCTGGATGCAACAGACGAGGAGATCGTACAGGCGGCCAAGGCGGTGAACTCCCATGATTTTATTGTAAAAAGGGAAAAG
>CABQGZ010000058.1 GCA_902463835.1 uncultured Lachnospiraceae bacterium | reverse complement strand
AAAGTACCCTCTGCAATCTTCTGTTCAGCATTATGCATCTGCATAATGAATTCTGCTGTTCTCCGGAAATAATCCCGAAAGGGTTCGGGCGTTGTCTCCTCCAACCGAATCCCGTCAATCCGCTCCATCACAAGGGGATAACGCTCATCCACCTCATGACGATACGGCTCATACAACTCTCTGTCACACATGCTCGATTCTCCTATTTTCCTATTTGCTCTCTTTTTTCATGCTCCCGCTACAAGATAACTCCCAAGACATACAGCACCAGCCATCCTGCCAGGGCGATTCCGCTGCACAAGGTGGCCGCGATCGGGAAGGCCCGCTTGCTCCTGTCCTCCCGCATACTCTGTACCGCCAGCGCAAAAGCCGCCGCCGCTACAAACAGCGCCAGCAGTCCCGCACTCCCCAGATACACGCTTCCCTCTCCTCTGGCGCGGCAGGAGATCACAACCATCACAATACCGCCCAGGATTGATAAAATCCCCAAAGCAAGCCCCAGCATTCCTTTTTTCGAATGTACCTTCTCCGTAAATATATGCTCATAGGATCTACGTTTTCTCATATTTTGTTCTCCTGATCTTATCTAAAATGGCAAATGCAAGATACCCCAGCGCTCCTCCAATGGTATTCAGCAGCAGATCATCCACATCAAAGCTTCCCACCCGGAATACAAGCTGAATCACCTCAATGATAAGGCTGAACTCAAAGGTCAGCAGTGTCATATAGAGAAAGGAACGGCATCTTCGGCGCATAATGGGCAGAATCATCCCAAAGGGCACAAAAGCTGCAACATTGCCAAACAGATTCAGCACCACTGCCATCGTTCCCAATGTCTTGCGGTACCGTAAGAAACGCCCGATCTCCTTAAACAGAATCAGATTATATTGATACGAACGCTCCGGGTTCGTCCGGCCGGTACTCTCCGCAAAAAACAGGAAATAAGTTAATAAAATAAGATAGACTCCGAATATGCCATAGCTGCATATCCGGAGTGCTTTTTTCTGTTCTGCTTTCAATTCCGTATTCCTTTAGAAAATGATATCTGATTTGTGGCGAATTAACTTTGCTCCATTCACGATGGTGAGAACCCCGCATACAATTCCTGTCACCAGGATAATGATTCCCACTGCGATACTGCCGGCTCCGGCTCCTCTCATGGCCTTGTAGGTCTTTTCATTCATAAGATCCCTCCTTCTAACGCACTTTGCTGACAAAATGCTTATCGATAACGCTCCGTGCTCTGCCGATTCTGCGGCAATCGCTTTTTATTTCACGCCATACTGTTCATAATACGCATCAATGGCCGCCTTCAATGTGTCATCTATATAGATATTACCTTTATAGGGCTTATTATACAGATGTTCCACCACATCCGCCATCGTTACAATGGCATTTGCGTCAAATCCATACGTTTCCTTAATCTCCTCCAGGGCGCTCTTCTCGCCTTTTCCACGCTCCATACGGTTTAAGGATACCATAAGTCCCTTGATCTCCACATTGCCCTGTGCCCGGATAATGGGGAAGGTCTCCTCGATGGATTTTCCGGAAGTAGTCACATCCTCAATGATCACCACCCGGTCGCCGTCCTTTATGGGACTGCCGAGAAGAATCCCTGTGTCGCCGTGATCCTTCACTTCCTTCCGGTTGGAGCAGTAACGAATCTCCTTGCCGAATAATTCACTGTACGCGATGGTTGTAGCCACGCTTAAGGGAATTCCCTTGTAGGCCGGTCCAAACAATACATCAAAGTCATCGCCGTAGTTGTCGTGGATGGCCTTGGCGTAATACTGCCCCAGACGGCGCAGCTGGCTTCCCGTCACATAGCCTCCTGCATTCATGAAAAATGGTGACTTGCGTCCGCTCTTTAACGTAAATTCTCCAAAGCGCAATACGCCGCTGTCCACCATAAACTCAATAAATTCCTGTTTGTATGCTTCCATATCTCTAAAACCTCCTGCATTTCCAGGCTTTTCCAGCCTCTATCTCACTGCACCGATCAGTTCATTGACGTCCTCGATGCCATAGGTCTCCATGTAGCTGCGAATCCCATCCACTACCTCCAGCGTGGCCAGAGGATTCGTAAAGTTGGCGGTTCCAACCGAGACGGCTGTTGCGCCCGCAAGCATCATCTCGATGGCATCCTCCGCCGTGACAACGCCTCCCATTCCGATGATCGGAAGCTTTGTGGCCTGGGCCACCTGATATACCATGCGCACCGCCACTGGATGGATGGCCGGACCGGACAGTCCGCCGGTCTTGTTGGCCAGGGCAAAGGTTCTCTTATGAATATCAATCTTCATGCCTGTGATGGTATTGATAAGAGACAGCACATCCGCGCCGCCTGCTTCCGCTGCCTTAGCCATAGTGGCAATATCTGTCACATTAGGGCTCAGCTTCATGATAATGGGCTGCTTCGCATGCTTTTTCACTTCCCTTGTGATCGCTTCCACCGCCTTCGGATCCTGGCCGAAAGCGATTCCCCCCTCCTTCACATTGGGGCAGGAAATGTTGATCTCCAAAAGATCCACCGGCTGATCGGACAGCCGTTCCACCACCTCACAGTAATCCTCCGTGGATCTCCCGCAGACATTCACGATGATCTTCGTGTCGTACTTCTTTAAAAATGGGATGTCTCTCTGAATAAAAACATCAATGCCGGGATTCTGAAGTCCTACCGCATTCAGCATGCCGCCGAAGGTCTCCGCGATTCTCGGCGTCGGATTCCCCGGCCACGGGATGTTGGCCACTCCCTTCGTCACCACAGCTCCCAATCGATTCAGATCTACAAATTCACTGTACTCCTGACCGGAGCCGAAGGTTCCGGAGGCAGGCATCACCGGATTATCCAGCGTGACACCGGCAAGCGTTACTTTTGTGTTTCTCACAGCTCCACCTCCTCGGCCCGGAATACCGGCCCCTCTTTGCAGATTCTCTTATTATTTACATTGGTGTGCTCATCCTTCTCCCTGGACTTGCACACACAGGCCAGGCACGCGCCGATGCCGCAGGCCATTTTCTCCTCCAGAGAGAGCCAGCACTCTATGTGCCGGTCTGCCGCATATTGCTTGATGGCCCGCAGCATGGGCGTCGGACCGCAGGCATAGATGATATCTGCCGTAAGCCCATTCTCACGGATCGCATCCAGCACATTTCCTTCCGTGCCGCAGCTTCCGTCCTCTGTGGCCACATACACATCCCCAAAGCCCTTGAATTCGTCCTTCAAAAACAGCTCCTCATCCCGGTATCCAAGGATCACCTGCTTCTCACAGTCCAGTTCCTTCGCCAGCTGTAGCATGGGAGGAATGCCGATCCCGCCGCCGATGAGAAATGCTTTCTTTGCTTTCCTGGGAAATCCGTTTCCCAGAGGTCCCACAATCTCGATCTCTTTTCCGGTGGTCAGCCGTGAGAATTCTTCCGTTCCCTTTCCCGCCACGCGGTAGACAATGCGAAGAGCCCTATCCGACGCGTCTATCTCACAGATGCTGATGGGCCTTGGCAGCATTCTGCTTCCGTCGTGACAATACAAGGATATAAATTGTCCCGCTTTTGCATGGGCCGCGATCTTGTCTGTCTTCAGCCACATGCTGTAGATGCCATAGGATATCTCTTCCTGGCGAATGATCACCGCCTGCTCCTTGAATTTCTCTGCCATTACTTTACTCCCTCCAGCGCTCCACGGATATCTGCGATCATATCCTCCACTGCCGCCCGGGACGCGTCCGCGAAATGCTCTGAGCCGAACTTATCATACTGCTCCTGCTTATAAGCCGCAATAATTCCCCGGGAAGAATTCACGATAGCCCCCAGACCATCTTCATTGAAATAGTGTACCAGATCCTTGCCCTTTCCGCCCTGGGCTCCGTAGCCCGGAACAAGAATAAAGCTCTTGGGCATCACCTTGCGGAGTACCTTTCCCATCTCCGGATAAGTGGCTCCTACCACGGCCCCCACATAACTGTAGGAATCCCCCATATGCTCCTGGCCCCACTGAGCCACCTTCTCGCCCACCCATTCATAGAGAGGACGTCCGTCAATGAGACGATCCTGGAATTCTCCGCTGGAAGGGTTCGATGTCTTGACCAGTATAAAAAGACCCTTCTTTTCTTCCTTACATACATCTACAAAGGGCTTGATGCCGTCTGTTCCAAGATACGGATTCACCGTAATAAAATCTTCATGGAACGGGCAGTACTCCTTTGTTCCAATCCTTACCCGGCCAACATGACCTGCCGCATAAGCTGAGGAGGTGGAGCCGATATCCCCACGCTTAATATCTCCGATCACAACCAGATCCTTCGCCTGGCAGTAGGCCACCGTCTTCTCAAATGCCTGTACCCCCGGAACCCCAAACTGCTCGTACATGGCAATCTGCGGCTTCACTGCCGGAATCAGATCATACGTCTTGTCCACAATCTCCTTATTGAACTGCCAGATGGCGTCCGCTGCGCCCTCCAGAGTCTCCCCGAACTCGGCAAATGACTTCTTCTGAATGTGCTCCGGCACGTAGGAAAGCATCGGGTCTAAGCCCACCACGATCGGAGCCCCCGTCTTTTGAATCTTTTTGACTAACTTGTTAATCATATACATATCCTCTCATTTCTAAAACAATTTCTATTCCTAATCTTCTTATCCGTCGTACTTCTGCGCATACCTAATACTTTTTTGCACACTCATGCTTCATACCGGTACACGATTTTCCCCGCCAGGATAGTAGCCTTCACCCGGCCCTTTACCCGCTTGCCGTCAAAAGGCGTATTCCTGCTTCTGGAATGAAATTCTTCCGCACGAATAACATATTCTTCTCTTGGATCAAAAATGACAACGTCCGCCACTGTCCCCACTTCCAGCGTCCCCCTGTCAAGACCGATGACCTTCGCCGGATTGCAGCTCATCTTCTCCGCCATCTGCATGGGAGTCAGATATCCCTTGTCCACCAGCTCCGTCATGGTCAGCGCCGCCGCCGTCTCCAGGCCGACGATACCGAAGGGCGCCTTCTTCATGGAGCCGCCCTTCTCCTCCCTGCTGTGGGGCGCATGGTCAGTGGCGATCACATCCATCACATCCTCCTTCAACCCTTGTATCAGTGCATCCACATCCTCCCTGGTGCGCAGGGGCGGATTCATCTTATAGTTGGCGTCATCCTCCCGAATGTCCTCAGAGGTCAATGCAAAATGATGCGGACATACCTCCGCTGTCACAGGCAGTCCCTGCTCCTTGGCGCACGCTACCATCTTCACGCTGTCTTTGGTAGAGCAATGACACAGATGCAGTCTGGCGCCGGTCTCCTTGGCAAGCAGGATATCCCTTGCCACGATCACATCCTCCACCGCGTTGGTAATCCCCGGCATGCCAAGCCGTGCGGCACTTTCATCCTCATTCATGACGCCGCCGTGAACAAGATTGATATCCTCACAGTGAGCCAGCACCGGGATGTCATACTTCACCGCCAGCATCATGGCCTCCCGATAAAGCTGGGAATTCATCACGGACTTACCATCCTCACTGATGGCGGGACTTCCTGCCTCCACCATATCCTCGATATCGGCAAGCTCCTGTCCATGCTGTCCCTTTGTGACAGCCCCCACCTGCAGTACATTGGCAAGCCCCACGTCTGCTGCCTTGTTGTGTACGTAGCGCACCACATCCCCATTGTCCACCACCGGCTTTGTATTCGGCATAGCCAGGATCGTAGTATATCCCCCTCTGGCCGCCGCCCGGGCACCTGTCTCCACAGTCTCCTTATATTCAAATCCCGGATCTCTTAAGTGTACATGGAGATCAATAAATCCAGGCATAACAAAACAACCCTTGGCATCGATCACCTCATCCGCTTTCTTCTCAAGCTTCGTGTCAATGGCTTTGATTCTGCCATCTTCAATGAGAACATCCGCTTCCTTCTCGGTTTTCGTGCCCGGATCGATCACTCTTCCATTCCTTATCAATATCGCCATAGCAGGAATCCTTTCTTATTCATTTTTCCTATCGCTTGTACTATTCTATTTTACCACAAGTACGTACCTGGGGCAACTACAAAATCTCCTTAATCTTGTTTTACACCACAAAAAATCTCCGCTTGCAATCATCCAGGAAATCTCTTATAATCAAATCTATCATCATATACTGTTGACAGGAGGAACACATTATGGAGAAAACAATCGGATTTATTGGTGGAGGGAATATGGCAAGCGCCATCATTGGAGGCATTTTAAATGCCGGTCTTGTGGAAAAGAGACAGCTCATTGCCACCGCCAGAACGGAACAAACCTGTGCTTCTCTTACACAGCGCTTCGGAATAAAGACCACTCTGGATAACCGGGAAGCTGCAGCCAAAAGCGATATCCTCTTTCTGGCCGTTAAGCCTTTTCTTTTTCCGGAGATCATCAGCGAGATCAAGGAGCATGTCCGCAAAGATACCCTTCTTGTATCCATCGCAGCAGGGCAAATGATCTCTCATATAGAGGCTATGTTCGACAGCAGGCTAAAGCTGGTGCGCGCCATGCCCAATACCCCGGCACTGGTGGGCGAAGCCATGAGCGCCCTCTGCTGTAATGAACTTGTTACAGAGGAAGAGTTGGCAGAAGCCGTCTCCATTTTTAACAGCTTTGGGAAATGCGAAGTGATCAAAGAAGCCCTGATGGATGCGGTAATCGGAGTCTCCGGTTCCTCTCCTGCGTACGTATATCTGTTCATCGAAGCCATGGCGGATGCTGCTGTTGCAGACGGCATGCCCAGAGCTCAGGCCTATAAATTTGCTGCCCAATCCGTACTGGGCTCCGCCAAAATGGTTCTGGAGACAGGTACACATCCGGGAGCCTTGAAGGATGCCGTCTGCTCTCCGGGCGGAACCACCATTGAGGCAGTCGCAGTACTGGAAGAGGAAGGCCTGAGAAACGCCGTGATCAAGGCTCAGCGGGCATGCGTACAGAAGTCCCGGGATATGGGGAAATAAATACATTTCTCAGGCTCCCAGCAGCATACACATCACTGGAATCGTAATCATGGAGCAGAGGGTGGTGAACAGTACCGAGATGGACGCCACCTTTGCCTGCTCCTGATAGGGAGCTGCTCCCATGGCCACAAGGGAGGCAATGGGCATTCCCACTGTGATGGTTGCAATCTTGATCAGTTCTTCATCTCCTGTAAAGAGACGCATCACAAAGAACACCAGAAGCGGCATGATCATCAGACGCACCACTGCGATCAGATACACCTTTTTCTCTGAAAAAATATCCTTTATGGAATATCCGGCAATGCTGCTTCCGATTACCATCATGGACAAGGGCATACATATATTTCCGATAAATCCGCAGGTTTCGGCCACCACAGAGGGCAATGGAATCCCGCTAAAATAGATCACCAGAGCCAGTATGGAAGCAATCACTCCATTGTTCAGCACCTGGCGTACAGACCGGATACGCTCCCATTTTCGGATGGGACGAATCTGAGCATGGGCAATCTCCTCCTCTGTCTTCTTGCCTGCCCCGGCATCTTTCCGTATCAAAATCATGCCCAGAGAAAAGAACATCAGATTGAACATCAGATGAAAGATGGTAGTATAAAAAATTGCCTCCTCACCAAACAACGCCGATACCACAGGATAACCCATAAATGCATTATTTGCAAATATGACCATGCACATGTAGACGCCGCGCAGATTCACCTGTATTCGCATCAACCGCACTACTCCCCAACCAATGACAGGGAACAGGGCATAGCATACAACGCCCGCCAGGAAAAGCTTCAGCACATCGCCCCCGTCTCCGCTGATTCCAGCCACAGAGCTGATGATCAGCAGCGGCATGATTATACTGGTGATCATAGCCGAGATCCGTTTGCTGGTGTGAGCATCCATAATTCCCTGCTTATTCAACAAGTATCCTAATAAAAGTGCAGCAAAAAGCTTGCACATGGTTCCTGCAATCGCCATAACTCATACTCTCTTTCGTTTTCTAACTATAGTAGCACACTCTCCCTGAATTGTCACCAAGTCTTTTTCAAAATCATAGTTATTTTCTACCGTTCGCCCGCACCGGTCATAATATCTCCGTCAACTGCAGCGGACCATCCAGAATCTCCCTCTCCACCCGGACATAGCGATCCCGGTCCGGCGCCTCCCGCCAGTTCACCAAAGTGATTCTTCCCTTTATGATCTCAATGGCAGTGACGCTGTGGGGATGCACACCACTTCCTGTATTGTAATACCAGCCATCGGAGCCTTCTTCAGAAAAATGTGGGCGGTGGGTATGTCCGGCGATCAGCATCTGACGGTGCTTTTTTGCCCAGTGAGCCATGCGCTTCTCCACCCGGGCCTTCTTCCTGTAATTTTTTGCTGCACTGGTAGGATCTTTGATGCCAAGCTGCTCCAGCGGACGCCAGATATAGCGGACCAGAAATCGTGTCAGATACCAGAGTTTCTCGTTCCAAAGGTCTCCCTGATGGCCGTGGATCAACAAGATACCACGGCCATTGCTGCAATTTTGAAGCATAATACTCTCATAGATTGGTATATCCGGAAAGCAGGGGAGAGCCAGACCTTTATACTTCATATAATCGTGATTCCCATACAGCATATACAGCCGGCCGTTGCAGAAAAATCGCTTCATCAGCGCAAACACATCCCTGTGCTTCTCCAGAATCTCCTCCATGCTCCTGTTTTCCCAAAGCTCATCCCCGTCTCCCAGCTCCAGATAGGTGAATCCATTGTCGTAATACTCCTGCAGCGCCGCCAGATAGATGGTCTTGTTGTTGGCAAAATTGTCGCTCCAGTTCCCGTCTCCCCGGTGGCAGTCACTCATCAGTACATAGGACTTATCCGGATACAGCGGCACGCAGCAAGCCCCTTTGAGAACGCGATTCATCCGCCTGTCATATCTGCCCATTTGCTTTCCTCCCCCCTGTCTTTAAAATAATGTAGCTGCACGCTCATTGGCTTTCACGGATTAGTCACGTTTCTTCCTGAGTCAAGAATCTTGATTTTCCAATATGCTCCAGCTTTCGGTACAGCCCCGGTGCCCTGTTCTGAAGCGCCAGCATCTTATCGTAGGTATTGACATAATCCTTGGTAACCTTCTGGTACAGCCTCACATTCCGCTTATTTTCCATCTGTTTGATGGCCGTAAACCATCGGGTTCTGGTCAGAGGCTGTCTGGTATGAGGTTTTTGAAAATGAATCCACACGGTAGTTCCCTGCCAGCTGATCTCCTCACTCTTGTATCCCGCCTCATACAGCCCCTGCAAGAATGCATCCCGCATGACCATATCCTTCAAGGTAATCTCTATGTCCAACTCCAACTCTTTCGGCTTGGTGTATTCTCCCAGTACAAAACCGGTCATCCACCAGTGATATCCACGGCGACTATACAATTGCCTGCCGTTTTTCCACAATACCGTCTGCATTTTCAATGTATCCTCGTCTTCCACACATTGGTAGACCAGCTCCGGAAGCCGTATTCCTTCCGCAAGTGTTTTTTTCGGCAGATAGTAGACGCCTACCTCACCGCCGGAGGTAATACCGTACTGTCCCTTCCAGAACTCTATCATCCACTTTTTTTCTTCGTATTCAAAATATATTGGCTCACTGTCTATGATCATATTAAAAGCCGGGGCAGCTTCGTCATAGATTCTTCCATACCCGAATTTCCGCTGCCAGCTGTCTGTTCTGGAATAAAAAATGTCCTGTCTGCCGTCATATGCAAAGCCGAAGGGTTCCAGCAGTTCATTAAGTTTTCCCCGTTTTTCCCGCTCAGTGAGGATGGGGAGTCGGATAGGTTTTGTCAATTCTTTTCGCTTTTCCCGATAGTCATAGATACAGATTCCTGCGACTACCAGTATGATGTACAGTAATAAAAGAAGAAATGCATATCCTAATTCCATAAAAGCCTCCTGTCTGCTTTTGTAATTAGAGTATGCATTTCTGGGGGAAATTGTGACGCATAGGGTTTACCACACTTTCCAAAAGTATGCACTGTAGGGTGGGAGGAGGCTGCCGCCGCCGAAGTCATGGGGCTGGCCAGTGATCAGGTCTGTGGCCTGGCCGGCGTTGGCGTTGAAATGGGCGGTGAAGGGCTCGCTGTCGGCGTTGATAGCTACCAGGACACGCTCGTGTTCACTGCACCGTTCGAAGACGCATTGGCGGTTGGTGAGCAGGAGGGAGCAAAAGCCCCCGTAATTAAGCGCTTCGCTTTGCTTTTTTGCTTCTGCAAGACGGGCGATCCATGCGGTCAATTCGTTTTCCTGGGGTGCCGGGAAGCAGGCCCGCAGCGCCTGGTCTCCAGCGCTCTTCTCGCCCCGGGCGCCCCATTCGCTGCCGTAGTAGACGCAGGGGATGCCGGGCATGCCGAAGCACAAGGCATAAAGCAAGGGGAGATGACGTTCGTTGGTCAGGATGCTGGCAGCTCTGGTCACATCGTGATTGTCCACGAAGGACAGAAGATGCAGCCCCTTATAGAGAGTCCAGGGCTCCGGGCCGAACTGACGCATCAGGGAGTGGTTGATCTCGAAGAGATTCATGGTGTTGAAGCTGGAGTGAAGGCCTTTGTAGCACTCGTAGTTGGTGGCGGAGTGAAGCATGCCGTCATTGACCAGCACCTTGTAATCGCCGTGGAGCATCTCTCCCAGCAGGAAAAATTCCGGTTTCAGGCTGTCACAGTGGCAACGCAGCCTCCGGACAAAGTCATGATCCAGGCAATAGGCCTCGCCCAGGCTCAGGCCTTCGATTCCGAATTCCTGTATCCAGAAGGTGACCGCGTCCAAAATGTGATTGACCACCTGCTCGTTGCGAAGATTCAGCTTCACAAGATCGTAATTGCCCTCCCAGCCCTCATACCAGAGACCGTCATTATAGTTGGAGTTGCCTCCAAAATTAATGTGAAACCAGTCTCTATAGGGAGAAGCTTCTCTTTTTTCCAAAACATCCTGGAAGGCGAAAAAGCCTCTTCCCACATGGTTGAATACGCCGTCCAGCACCACCCGGATTCCTGCCTCGTGAAGCTTCGCGCAGACTTCTTTAAAATCCTGGTTCGTGCCAAGCCGCACGTCGATTCTTTTATAATCCCGGGTGTTGTAGCCATGGGTATCTGACTCAAAAACAGGGGAAAAGTAGATTGCGTTGGCTCCCAGCTTTTTGATATGAGGGATCCATTCCGTCACCTTCAAGATCCGGGAGGTCAGAACACCGTCATTTTCAAAGGGTGCTCCGCAAAATCCCAGAGGATATATCTGATAAAATACACTTTCATTTGCCCACATGTCTCTCTTTCCTTTCCAATACTTGTTTGCCCAGGCGATTGAACCAGCTCTGGGGAATGGCAAATCCAAAGACGATTCCAAGAGCGATAGCTCCTGCTATCTTAAAGGTCTCGATCCCTTTGGCCGTAAACTGAGCCAGATCGCCCATCAGCAGGTAATATGCTGTATAATAGATTCCTGCCCCCGGCACCAATGTAAAAATGCCGGTCACAAGAAAAATAGTGACTGGACATCTGCGAAGAGCAGACAGTGTTCGGGCTGCCAAAG
>CABQGZ010000057.1 GCA_902463835.1 uncultured Lachnospiraceae bacterium | reverse complement strand
CAGGACCACTGGATACAGGGTGAACAACAGAAAGCCGAGGATCCAGATGCTCAAAAAGGAGTATCCGATGAGCGCAGTCCTTCTTCTCTTTGTCATTTTTAAATTCTTCTTTGACTCTTTCATGGCTGCTCCTCCACCCCATAGCCGCCCGCCGGAACGGTCATGCCCTTCTCTGTTACATAGTCATTTCCGGTATAGTTCACATAGATGCTCCTGCCGTTGTCATAATCCGTACGGTATACCCCCTGTGCTGCCACATGATGGGCAATGATCCCTGCGCCCTTTACCGGCTTTAAGGCTTCATTGACGCTGCCGTACAGACTGTGGATCTGTTCCTCCCAGTCCTTGAAGTTCAGTGAGAAATGATTCTCCAGCGGTGTGTTGTTCAGCGCGAAATTGTCTGCCCCCATCACCAGGAAGGACGGGTACGCGCCGTATTCGATCATCTTTAAGATGCTGGCGCTGTCGTAAAAGCCCTGGTTGGAGTATGGGGCATAGTACTCGATGGATCCCCGCAGCACCATCGGAAGGAAGGGTACACTGTCTGTCTCATAGACGTACTGACTTCCGGACACCGGGATGTCTGTCAGCGCTCCGGCATACTTGAGCAGATACAGGTTTGCTCCGTCAAGCAGGAGACCCTTCCCTGCTTTTTCCACCGTTTCCAGGAGTTCTTTTTGTGCTCCATTCCTGGTGATCTCATCCCGGATGGTGTAGTCGGAATGCAGGTATTTTCCCACGTCCTCCAGCAGAAGGTTGTAGTCTTCTAATTCGGTAAATGCATTTTCCAGGGACTCCTTCATCCTGGTATGCCGCAGGTAATAGGTATCCGGATACATCAGGCTCTTGTTTGGGATCGTATGAAGCACCGTGTCCAATGTAGCATTCAATGCAGCGTCCCGGTTGATCCGGATCTGATCCTTGTTGGCTGTCATGGCGTTGAAGGCCAGGGCAAAGCGCCCGCCGTTCCCGGTTACCTTATCCCGCAGCGCTGCTATCTCGCCTGCGCTTCCCACCTTCTTCTCAAAAGCGGTGGTCCCGTAAGCCGCTCCGTGGTACCCGCCCTTGTTCCAGCCGGACAGCAACAGGGATACGTTGGTGATACCATCCTGCTCCAGCTGATCTAAGATATCCTCCGCCTGTTTTGCTGTGGTGAGGGTGGCAAGTCCGTTTTGCAGGAAGCCTTCTTTTACCTCACTTCCCACTACGCCCAGCAGCAGAGGGATGTCGCTGATATCTTCTTTCCCACCTTCCGCCAGCAGCCCTTTCGCAAGGAGGTGGCTGCGGTATCTTGCTGCCATGCCGGAGTAATCGGCTTTCTCTCCTGTCAGGAAGGTGTAGGTCAGGATGGGGTTTATTTCGTTTGGTTCCTCCTGGGGCATTGTCACCACCTTGCTGTTGGATACACGCTTGTTGTACTGACAGCGGTAGACAAAGTCCGCATAAGCCCTGGTGAACCTTACGGTCTGGTTCTGGGCCCCTGCCGGGATGGCGTTGATCACGGTATGGAGCTCTCCGGAGTCCACTGTGGCCAGAAATCCGTTCTGCCTCTCTCCGTGGACCATTCCCCACAGGGGCAGGGACAGCCGGTGTTCTTCGGTGGCGTAGTCGTCCGTCCGGTTGCCGTTCAGGTTGCTCAAGGTGGTGTCTTTGTCGATGCCCAGATCACTGCCGTACACCTTCTGGCTGTAGCCGGAATTGTAGGGCTTCGCCCTGGCAAAGCGGATCAGGGCGCCGGAGCCGTCCGGAACCAGCACGTAGCCCGGCACCGTATCTTCATATACGCTCCCAAGGAAGCTTAGAAAGCTTACCTTTGCAAGCCTGCTCTTTCCAGTCTCCTTGATACTCTCGTCCTCCATGGCGAAGGTTAGCCTGTCCTCTTCTATGCTTACCTGGAAGTTGAAAGAGATCCCAAGCTTCTTTGCCGACACCTCACAGGTGAAGTCCTCCTTCCCCCAATGGTACTTGGCCTTGAAGATACTTTCTGACAGCGCTGCGCTCTCTTCCTTCCCCTCCAGATTGAAATAGGTGATCTGGCACATGGACGCGGCGCGTTCTGTCCATTTCTTATTCAGACCGTACTCATCCCTATCATCGACACAGCCCCAGACATAGCCGCTGCGAAGATCCAGGATGCGCAGGGCTTCCTTTTCTTTCCCGTACCAGACGGAGAGCGTACCGTTGTTGAGTTTTTCTTCGAAGCCTTCGGTGGTAAGAAGGTTTTCTGCTTCTTTTGCTTCCACATACTGGGTGTGACGGTTGGTCAGCACTTCATACCGGCTGGTGTCCATCTTCTGACAGGCAGACGCTGCCTGATCCCTGGCTCCGGCCTTATTCACAGCCTGGACGGTGCGGACCGCTCCTGCCAGGAGCAGCCCCGCCAAGGCAAACGCCGCACACCGAATCCTTTTGCACTTTCCATATGTTCCGTCTCTTCTTTTTCTCTTATGCTCACACATGATAGGTTACCTCGTTTATGATATCAGTAAAGAAGAGCACCACCTGCTGTCCGATCAAAAACAGGATCACGCATACGATCACCGTCATGATCATGAAGAACAAAGTCAGCAGGATGATCTTCACTGTCTCCTTTACTGTGTAGTTGTGGATCTCTCGCACTGAGATACACAAAAGCGCCGCCGACCACAGGATGGCTATGGCCCAAAGATAATGCACGATCACCGCCTCATTTAATGTCAGCACATAGGTGGCCAGGATCACAACAGGTCCCAGCACCACGTAGGGCACCAGGGCATAGGCTGTGGCGACATAGACACTCCGAAAGCTCCCCTCCCCTTCGCTGATGGCGCTGACCATGTAGTTCCCAATCACCCACAGCAGTGCCGGTACCACAAACAGAACCGCCGCGGACAACAGCGCTGTGTTCTTTGTATCCACGATTCGAAAGGAGAAGCTCCTGCCGAACATGTCAAAGAGATAGACCATAAATACCAGTACAAAGATCACGGTGGCTGACAGCACTGAACCGTGGTTCTTCTTTTTTAGGTCGTAAAATTCATCTATGGGATGCCGGAACATCTGCTTCACATAGAACCAGTGGCGCTTTGCGAAGACCACCCACGGGTTCTTTGATGGAGGACGTTTCCGGAGCAGGCCTTTCCTTAACAGGATCCCGCGCCCAGTTCCCGCCGCCAGCAGCAGGATCAGCACCACCAGAAGCCAGGGCAGGTTCTTCTGGAACCAGCTGTTGCGTAGTTCCCACATACATTCCGAGTAGGAACTTTTGTCTCCGATGATCTCAAACTGTTCCGCCGCCTCTTCAAAGCGCTGCTGCTGATACAGTACCTTCCCGTAGCCCTGGTGGGCGATGTAGCTCATGCCGTTTAAGCTCAAAAGGCTAAGCCAGATATCCTCGCTCTGGACGTAGGAACCCTGCCGCAGGTGATAGAGCGCTTCATGGGTGGCCACCGCAAAATCCGTTGGGAAGAACATCTGAAGGTATCTGCTCTCCCGGTCTAAGATATACAGGTTTCCTTCCTCATCCACGTCGATGGCTGTGGCATTGACGAAATGTCCGCTGCGCTCTGTGGTGGCAAGTCCCCCGAAGGAGAATACCACGTTCCCGGTATCGTCATATTCATAGATGATCCCGGTGGAGGTCACCGCGAAGCTTAAGCCGTCCCGGTAGGCCGCCACGTCAGAGAAGTTATGTTCCCCGGCGATCAACTCTTTGGAAAGGATGTCTGTACCGGCCATGTTGTGGTACTTTACGGCGTTCTCCGTCTGGCTGGCCACGGTCCACAGGGAGTTGGCCTCCAGCTGTGTGACGCTGTAAATGAGATCACGGTCCGAGATATCAATGTTGTAGATGGCGCTGGGGATCCGGTTTAAGAGCTGTTCCATCTGTTCTTCGTTGAAGATCAGTTCCCGCAGGCGATCAGCAAAGGTCATCTTCGTGGCGTTGGCTGCGAAATATCCCTGGAACACACCGTTTCTGTCAAACTGCATAAGCCCTTCATAGGCTCCTTCCCCGCAGACAAAGAGGATACCCTGGCTGGACACTGCCACACCGGTGGGGTAATACTGGCTCTGATCGGAGAAGAGGTAGCTGTCCGGCCTTCCAAGCTCCATCAGGACTTCCCCCTTATGGGACAGCTTGTACACAGCCTGGGCTCCCTTGTCCGCCACAAAGACAGCTTCCTCGTTGACGTAGAGTCCCATAGGGTTCTTTAAAACTGTCTCCCCTATGGTCTCTGCCGTTCCGGTTTCCATGTCGTAGATGACGATGCGGCCCACATCTGTAATGTATATTTTATTTTTGAATATAAAGAGGTCCTCCGGCGCCAGAAGGCTTCCGTCATTTAGAAGGATGCTCCCCGGCATGTAGGCGTCCTGGGTCCGGATCCATTCCTTGTCCACGGACTGGGTATAGGTGTAGGCGGTGCTCTCCGAGGCCTCGACCTTCACCGAAGCGATGGGGGCAGGCGCTAAAACTGCTACTGCAGCCAGAGAGGCCAGCAGCCTTTGTCCTGCTCTCCTTGCTGCCGTTTTTCTCCCTGCTGTTTTGGATCCCCCTGCCAGTTCCGTTCTCCCCGCTGTTGTTCCAGTTCTGCCTGCCATGGAATTCTGCTTTTTCATTTTGATTCTGCTTATCGTTACTGTAATAATCTTTCTCATGCCTTCTCTCCTTACTTGATCCCTGAGTGTGCCATGGAGTTCATGACTCTGGACTGCATGATGACAAACAGGATCAGGCTGGGCAGGAACATGATCAGCGATGCCGCCGCCGATACCCCTGCCCCTGCCACCACGTTCCCGCTGGCGTTGGTCAGGGTGGATACGTAGAAAGCGAAGTTCTTGATAGAGTCATTGTCGATATAGTAGGTCGATGCCTCCACGGAGCTCCACGCCGAGGAGAAGGACAGGATCGCTACCGTCGCCAAGGGCGACCGGATCAGGGGCATCACGATCTTTCGCATAATAGTGATATCTCCTGCCCCGTCTATAACCGCCGCCTCGATCAGTGAATCCGGCAGCTGGTCTAAGAACTGTTTTACCAGGAACACACTGGTGGGCACTGCTAAAAGGGGCAGAATATTGGCCAGGAAGTTGTCCGTAAGCCCCGTGTAGACGATGACAAAGTATCTGGGGATCTGCACGGCCACCGGCACGAACATCAGCGCGGTCTGGTTAATCTTAAACAGCAGGCTCCTTCCCCGGAATTTCTTCTTGGACAGCACATAGCCGGCACAGGCCGACATATAGATGGTACTCACCACCGTCAGCGCCGTGTAGAGGATGCTGTTGAACAGATACCGACTCATGGGGATATTGGTCTGACTGGTCAGCTGGAACAGATCCACAAAGTTCTGGAGTGTAGGATTCTTCACATACAGCCGGGGCGGATAGGCGAAGAGCTCATCCACCGGCTTAAAGGCGTTCATCACAATGAACACGATGGGCAGCGCCATCACAATGCAGACAGGGATCATATAGGCCAGGATCTTCACCTGACTCCGGTCAAAATGGGTCGGAGTCACGCCCTTTGCCCGGAGTCTGTTTTTTATCTTTTTCTTTCTCCCTAACATAGGTATCTCCTTCCCTAATCCTTCTCGGCGAACAGCTTGTTGGCGCCGGTTGACATTAACTTGATAAACAATAACAGTACTACGGATACCGCCGCCGCGTATCCCATCTCATTCCGGATAAAACCGAAGTCTTCGATGTGGGTGCCGATGAGCTGTCCCGCATAGTTGGGCGTAGGGTTTGACCCGGAGAGAGCCACGCCCACGCCGCTGGTCTGGAAGGTGTTGACAATGGCCATCACCGCCCCGAACAGCATCTGAGGCTTGATCGAGGGGATCGTCACGTAGAAGATCTCCTGAAACCGGTTCTTGACGCCGTCCATGTAGGCCGCCTCATAGATCTCCTTGTCCACGTTGGTGATACCGGACAGGATGGACAGAAAGCCTACGCCCATGCTGCTCCACAATGCCACGATGATCATCACCACCATCAGGTAGTCAGAGGACTGGAGCCATTTGATCGGCTCCGCGATCACGCCCAGCTTCATCAGCCAGTAGTTCAGGTAGCCGGTCTCGCTGCCGTTGAAGATCACGCTCCAGATGTTGGCAATCAATATACCTCCGGTCAGGGAGGGCGAGTAGATGATGACCGCCATCACCGTGCGAATCCGGTGGGTCAGCTGGGACAGGGACCAGGCCAGGAAAAAGGACAGGATATAGCCGCCCACGCCCACGAACAGGGCGTAGGCGATGGTGTTTGGCACCACATATTTCAAGAAGGTGGAATCCGTGGTGAACAAATCAATGTAGTTCTGCAGTCCCACGAACCGGGGCGGTTCGATGGTGTTGAAGTAAGTGAAGGACAGCGCCACTGCCGCCGCCACCGGAATGATGATGAAAATGGAGAAAATGAGCCCGTAGGGTGTGAGCAGGGTCCATGGAGGGAGCTTTGGCCGGGTCTTTGTCTTCTTATTCTGCTGTGCCCTCATTGGCTGTTCCCTCCTTTCCTCCGGCTCTCCTGTTCATCTAATTTCGCCCGGATCTTATCAATGACCTCCACCGGATAATCCTTCAAAAGGTTTCCTTCACTGTCACAGTACCCGAACTCCTTGAGCTTTCGCTGGATTTCGCGGTCTGCCGTCAGCGTGGCGGCGTCCAGAGCCTCAATCAGAGTATCGCCGTTTACCACCGCGTTGGTGAAGGCGTTGCTGATCTCCCGCTCCACGATATAGCTGGCCGGATGCTGCACATTTTCTCTCTGGTCCTTCCAGACTGTCTCGATGACCTTTTTGTGCTCTTCCGGGTAAGAACTCTCCCCAAAGGCTTTTAAGTTGGCCGTATTCCAGCGGTATTCCGCACCGTAGGAGAGCTCCAGGGTGGATGCGAAGCTCTTCTGTGTCTCGGCCGACAGCCACCATTTTAAGAATCGCCAGGCTTCTTCGGGTCTGTCCGTATTCTGAAAAATCATAGCGGTGGTGGTGGCTGCGTTCATGGATCTCGACACACTGCCATCTGCGTTCCGGGTTCCCGGCGCGGGGGCGATATCCCATAAGCCTGCCAGTTCCGGTGCCGCTTCTGTCAGCTGTACATAGCTGGAGACTCCGCCGATCCCGAGGGGGGTATCCCCGTAGCGGAAGGAGTTGTAGAAGCTTGCCACATATTCTTCCACCGCATACACATCAAACAGCTCCGTCAGATCGTTCATCCCCGCAATGGTGCCCGCCTCCATCAGCGCGATACCGGCTCCATTCCCGGTATAAAGACCCCCGCCGTTCTGATAGATGTAGGGCGTTGTGGTGGCAAGAGTCTTGAACCCGATCAGGTTTGCGATAGGCAGACTGATATTTTTGTTGTAGCGCAAAAGGGTGGGCATGATCCGCTGTACATCCTCCCAGGTATCCGGGACTCCCACCCCCAGGGTCTCTAAGATATCCTTCCGGTAGAACAGCACGTTGTAATCCTGAGTCTCCGTGACGCCATACACACCATCTTCGAAAGCGCAGGGCACCAGCGCTTCCAGGTTATATTCCGAAGCATAGAAGGACAGGAAGTCCTCATATTCCGTCAGATCCCTGGCCGCTCCCCGAATGGCGAACTTATAGGGGGTTGCGTTTCCTGCCCCCAGTACTACATCCGGATTGGTCCCGGCTGCCGCAGCCAGCACCAGCTTCTGCTCGCTGGGCATGATGGAGATGTCCACTTTCATGCCCTCCAGCTCTTCCGCGGAGTCCACCATGCTCTGCAATACCTGTACGTACACAGAGGAACGGGACATCCATACCTTCAAAGTATCCGCATCCCTGGATGCAGCGCCATTCTCCACCGCCCTGGGATCCAGGGAGTACAGAAACTTTTTCACCGAATCCGCGATCCCCGCCGCCGCGGAAGTCCTTTGTTCCCGGAACGTCTCGTCCGCTGCCTTCACATACAGCTCATCCACGCCCAGGTTCAGGCGGATCATATTGTTTAATACTGTGTTGATATGCTTCACGGCAGAGTTGTCCCCGGTGTTAAAAAGCTCCAACTTGTTTGGGATCAGCCGGGGCTTTTCCAGCAGCTGTTCCAGCACCTGCACGGCATACAGCAGACTGTCCGCATAGGTGGGTTTTTCTCCCTCAATCTTTTGGAGCCTGTCGTAGGAAGCTTCCAGCTGTCTGATGTATCCGTTCATATCCTCCACCGCATTGGGAAGGTAGGCATTCAGATTCCAGGTACGGTTTTTATCCTTCACGCCCGCGGTGATCTTGGTGATGTCCATCCCTAAGTCATTCATCCGTCCCACCAGGCTTTTCAGTTCCTCATAGACGCTCCGAATTTCCCCCATCTTCGCTGTCATGGCGATGGTATGTCTTCCGGCTGTGAGATAAAACCGATAGGCATCCCCTCCTGCTTCCCCGAAAAAGCATGTCTCATAAGAGAGGTTGCGGGTTTGGGGGAAGGAGACCAGGGAAAGCTCCGCAAAGGGTACCTGCCCGTCGATCTCGATCCGCCGGCAGACCTTCTTGTTGACGGCGGAGTTCTGGCAGAACTTCAATCCAATCTCATACCAGCCCTCCGACTCCACCTGGAATTCCCACATCACCTTCTGGCCCGCGCTCCCAAAGGAGGCGTCATCCAGGGTGTTGACCATGCGCCGGTAAGTATCATAGGGGGTCAGCGCTGTCTTGTTCACGTTGGCGCTGCGGATATGGGCATCCGATTTGATGGAGAAGTCTTCTCCCTGTACCGTCACCAGTCCCCTGCTTCCATCCACCTCCGGAAATTTCTTCCGATAATCCTCATAGGGTATGGGCGCTGTCTCCTGATACAGCCATACTTCCTCCACCTCCACCGGCTGTGTCGTATTGGTGATGACGATGGTCCCGCCTGATAATTCCAGGCTGATCTCCTCCATGTCGATGTCCGCGTTGTCCAAAAGGGTTCCGAACACAGATCCGGTATGGACCACCTGAGGGTTGGCCCGCTCATTGCCATACCGATCTTTGGGATAGCGCTGTTCCTGCACCTGATCCTGCCATACCAGCGGCAGGTATGCCGTACAGGACTTCTCCTTGTACCCCACCGTAAAAAGGACGTCGGAGGGTTCCGCATTTTTCACATGATACCGGAACCCGATCCTGCGGCTTCCCACCGCATCCCGGGGCACTTCTATGGTCAGGACGTCGTTTTTGCCCAATGTGAAAATCCCTGTTACCACCTGACCGTTGCACTGCAGGTCTTTTGCCTGACAACCGCTTTCATACACGGCAGGTGCTGTCCAGTTCTCCGTCGATATCCCCGTGATATATTCCGTCTCCACCCGCTCTTTATCAACAGAGGGCGCTGCCGCCGTTGTTACTCCAAGGAGCAGGATTGCCACCAGTCCCGCGGCAATCACTGCTCTGCTTTTTGTGTTTCTCTTCATGAGGTCTCCTCTGTGCTGCGGCGTCTTCAGTGGGACGCTGCAAACTCAGTTTCAAACTTCGCAAGTGCGTCGTTAAAAATGTTCCTGTAATTGGCAATCTCTGCGTTCGCCTTTGTCTGTGCGTCCATCATCTTGGAGGAGAAGTCATCTCTTCCGGTGACGGACTCGAAGGCCAGCCTGCCGATGATGGGGTATTCTACCGCCTCAAATCCCGGCACCGTCTTCTCCGGGTCTCCCAGGTAACCGTTGGCAAAATTTTCATAAATGTAGCTGATGGGCTCGGTCACATACGGCAGGGACTCAAATTTTGCCACCACATCCAAATCTGTAGTGCACGGCATGTAGTAGACGTTGTTCATATCCGATGTGATATGATCTTCATCGTAGGCGCTAAGACGGGCGATGTTACCTTCCCGGCTGTAGGTCACATAGCGCAGGAACGCCCAGGCTGCCTCAAGATTTTCTTCGGCCACGTCCGTGGTCATCCAGCAGTAATCCACGTGGATGGGGATCCTTCCCGCCGCACACTGGGGCACCGGATAGAACTCCCAATTGAAGTCAAGCTCCCTCTGGTTCCAGGACGCATAGGACCAGGTTCCGGAGAAGGTACAGGCCACCTTGCCTGCGATAAAAGCCGCGTCCCTTCCGGAGACATCCCCGAATTTCTTCGTGTAATCGCTGGTGCCGGCGCTGGAATTCTGTTTTAAGGAGGTAGCTTCCACACCGTTTAATTTGGCGATCTCAAAGTAATAGTTCACATATTTGCGCACCGCCTCCAGGTCAAAGGTGTTTGTATCGTAATCGTACCCTACAATGGAGCGTCCCTCCGTCATGGCTCCTGGCATCCAGTTGTACGTTTCGCTCAAGTCTTCCACACCGGAATACGATGCGTTGGTACAGGCTTTGATAAACTCTGTAAAATCCTCCCAGGTCCAGTCGTACTCCGGCAGATCCACGTTCATCTCCTCCACCAGATCTTCGTTTACCAGCAGCGCGTTGCTGTGGAGAGTCTGACCCAGGGCATAAATGTTGCCGTTGTAGGTAAAGTTATCGGCGATATTTTCCGGAATCTTCGCGAAGTCCTCGTCGCCCTCTACCAGGCTGGTCAGAGGGTACATCCAGCCGTTCTGGATGTAGGTGGGCAGGGGACCCGCATCGTCGTAGATGATATCGGGCATAGTCTTTTCCGCCATTTTCATGGAGGTGAGCCATTCCGTCGCGTCATCCGTTGAGGATTCGAAGAGCACCGGCTTCACTTCCACGTTTGGATACTGCACCTTGAACGCTTCATTGATCACTTCAAAATCAGAGTTGCGGAAAGAGTTGATCCCAACCGTAACCGTTCCCTTAATCTCCGGATATACTTTCTTTTCGTCCTTATTTTTGTCTCCATCCTCCTCTGATACAGGGAACTTGACCTCCTTGTCATCCGGATCTGTTTTCCCGCCGCAACCGGAAAGGATTGTCATTGCCATCGTGCCTGCCAGTAAAAAAGCAACCCATCGTTTCATCTTCTTCGTCCTCCTTATGTCTTTTACTCCGTTGCCTGAAGCAGCTGCTCCAGATAGTCTGCAATCACCGGTGCGATAATCTCATAGCCTGCCGCATTTGGATGCAGATTATCCGGAAGGTACTCTTGCTGCAGATTTTCATTATTTTTAGAGAGTGCTGCCATTGCAGGATAACTGGCAGTATCATTCAGATCAATATACGAAATGCCATGTACCGCGCAAGCGTCCTTTACCATCTGAATATACTTCGCCATATTTTCGTCGGAAGCACCGAAATAGCTGTTGATCACATAGACGATCTTAGCGCCGCCAAATTTATCCTGTGTCTGAACAATCAGATCCTGCATGGCGCCCGCAATGGTGGAATCATCATAGGAGGCGCCCGTCGGATTTTCTTCAATGGTTCCCCATGCGATATCGATTCCGTTCGCAGTATTCTGCGCAATCAGTACATCATTGACGCCTCCCTCCAAAACCACGAAATCATATGCAGCCCTCCTGGTGTTATTCAACTGTGTTACAATCTGACCTCTTCCACTGGTACTGGTGTTTGTGAGCGCCCAGCCGCTGACTGCCGCGTTTTCATACGTCATGCCGCGCCGCGCGATCCTTCCTGCCCAGCTCAGGTAATACTGGTCTTGAGCCCCGTAAGCAATGGAATCGCCAAGGTAAAGCGCGGATTTTCCTACCAGCGGCGAAACGCTCTCACCTGCCGCCCCCACCAAAAGCTTTCGCAGCTCCCATAAACTGCTGCTCTCTTGATCTTCTTTTTTTCCTCTGACCAGATCCACAAGATCCAGTTTTTTATCTCTCGTATAATCATAAGCAACCGTAATC